>JALWNV010000210.1 GCA_027083665.1 Helicobacteraceae bacterium | reverse complement strand
ATACTGAAAAAGATCAACGCCGATTTGCCGCTGCCGCTGGTCGCAAGCGAGATTTCGCGGTACAAGAACTCGATGATGACGCCCGAAGAGGCGCATGCGCAGGCGGAGCTGAAGAACTATCAGCAGATCGCAAAGGTCTACGAGGCTTACGAGGCCAATCTGCTCGAGAACAACCTCGTCGATTTTGACGACCTGATCGCCTTGACCTATCGGCTGCTGGATGAAAATCCGGAACTGGCGAAAGAGACGAGCCGGCGGTATCAGTACATTATGATCGACGAGTATCAGGACACGAACGAGCTGCAGCTGCGTTTGCTGCAAAAACTGTGCAGCGAGCATGAAAACCTCTGCGTCGTCGGAGATGACGATCAGAGTATCTACGGCTGGCGCGGGGCGCATGTTCGCAATATCCTGGAGTTTGATCAGGATTTCCCCCGGGCCACCGTTGTCAAACTCGAACACAATTACCGTTCGCGCACACCGATCCTCGAGGTAGCCAACGCTTTGATCGAGCATAACCGTTCGCGCCTGGGAAAAAAGCTGCTCGCAACCCGCGGAGACGGCGAAGCGGTCCGGATGCTGTCGTCCGAAGACGAAAACGAGGAAGCCCGCAAGATCGCCTCGCAGATTCGGTCGCTGATCGCCGAAGGCGCACGTGCCGACGAGATTGCCGTACTCTACCGTATCAATGCGCTGAGCCGTTCGCTCGAAGAGGGGCTCAACCGCGCAGGTATCCCTTACAAGCTCGTCGGCGGTTTGCGTTTTTACGAGCGTGCGGAGATCAAGGATATCATCAGCTATCTGCGGGTCATCACCAACCATCACGACAATTTTTCGATGAAGCGCATTGTCAACAAACCCAAAAGAGGGATCGGCAAGGCGTCCATCGACAAGCTCGAACTGGCCGCGATGGCGCAGCACTGTTCCATCTACGACCTGATCCGGCTCAGTTCCGTTGCGGAACTGGAGGCACTGGTACGCAAAAAGAACGCCGCGACGCTCAAGGCGTTTATCGGTGAGCTGGAACGGATGCGGCAGATCGCCGGCGAATCGCTCTATACGTTCGCCGACACGATCGACGAGGTGTTCAGGATCAAGGCGTTCTACGAAGCGATGCCCGACGGCATGGAGCGGGTGCGGAACATCGACGAATTTTTCGGACTTTTCCGTGATTTCATCAAGCAGTATCCCGAAGCGAGTATCGACGAATTTCTCAATGAAGTCTCGCTGCAGAGTGATCAGGACGAGGTCGAAGGCGAAAGCATCTATATCATGAGTATTCACGCCTCCAAGGGGCTGGAGTTCGAACATCTGTTCATCATCGGACTTGAAGAGGGCTTTTTGCCGCTCGTCGGCGACGGCAGCGATCTCGAGGAGGAGCGGCGTCTGGGCTACGTATCGTTCACGAGGGCGAAAGAGACGCTGACGCTTTCGTATGTGCGCAGCCGTTATTACAAAGGGCGCCGGACAGAACTCGAAAAGAGCCGTTTTCTCGGCGAAGCGGGACTGTGCGAAGGATCACTCAAGGTTGAAAAAAATACGGCGTTCAAAAAGGGCGACCTGGTCCGTCACAAGATTTTCGGTGCCGGACGTGTTGTCGGGGTGAGCAAAGCCGGACGCGAATTCAAGCTCAATATCAATTTCGGCGGAAACCGGCGCGAGATTCTCGCGTCGTTTGTCGAACGTTTGTAGCGGGCCGCATGAACCGGCTTTTTGTCGCCTACAAGCCCTCCGGGGTGAGTTCGAACCGCTTTTTGGGTCAGCTCAAACGCCGCTACGGCGTGAAAAAAGCGGGCTATTCCGGGACACTGGATCCCTTCGCCAAAGGCGTGCTGATCGTTGCGTTCGGCAAATACACTTCGCTGTTCCGCTTCCTCGACAAGACGCCGAAAACCTACCGTGCGACGCTCTGGCTGGGGGCGCATTCGGATACGCTTGACATCGAAGCCGTCGAACGCATCGATACGCCGGCGCCGCTGGACGAGCATCGGGTGGCGGAGGCCGTGGCCTCGCTTCGCGGCGAGCTGGAGTATTCTCCGCCGATCTTCAGCGCCAAACGCATCGGCGGGCGGCGGGCGTACGATCTTGCCCGCGAGGGAAAAAGGGTCGCACTCGAGACCGTCCGTTCGACGGTATACGAGATCCGGATGCTGCATTACCGCCATCCGTTCGTGACGTTCGAGGCGACGGTGTCGGAAGGAACCTACATCCGTTCGCTCGGCCGGCTGATCTGCGAACGGCTCTCACTTGCGGGTGGAGCGCTCAGTGCACTCGAGCGTCTGCGCGAAGGGCAGTTTTACTATGAAAACGAGAAGGCACTGGATCTCAAAACGGTGCTTAATATGCCGAAAAACCGCTATCTCGGCGATCCGAAAACCCTGCTGCTGGGACAGAAGCTCAGGCGTGAAGATTTCGGGCGCCGGGAGAACGGATACTGGTGGGTCGACAACGGTGATTCGATCACGATTTTCCGATTCGATGAAACCGGTGTGCATTACGAACTCAACAAGGTGGCACTATGAAACAGTACACGGCACCGGCGAAGGTCAATATCTTTTTGAAGATCACCGGCAGGCGCGGAGAGTATCACGAAATCCTCTCACGCTTTATGCTTGTTCCGCACCTGCATGACACGCTGCAGTTCTTTCCGAAAGAGGAAAAAGGTTTCGTACTGGAGGGGGAGTTTGGCTGTGCGACGGAGCAAAATACGATTTACAAGGCCTATGTCGCACTGCGCGAAGCGACGGGTTCTCAGGTGCTGGAAAAGCTGATGCAAAGCCACGGTGTCCGTGTCGAGAAACGCATCCCGTCGTTTGCGGGGCTCGGCGGCGGCAGTTCGGACGCGGCGACATTTCTGAAGATGTGCAATGAGGTATTGCATCTGGGGCTCAGTACGGACGAACTGGCGGCCGTCGGCGCTCGTGTCGGTGCGGATGTGCCGTTTTTCGTCCACGGTTGCGATTCGGCGAACGTTTCGGGCATCGGCGAGATCGTCGAGCCGTTCGACGAGCCGCTGCTGCGCCTGCAAACCCGGACGCCGAAGATACAAATCAGCACGCCCGCGGTCTACAGACGGTTCCGCGAAAGTTTCTACAAAGAGCTGCCGCCGGAGCGTTATGAGTATTTCGCATCGGCGCCGTCGAAGGAACTGCTCGAAACGCT
>JALWNV010000209.1 GCA_027083665.1 Helicobacteraceae bacterium | reverse complement strand
GGGTGCACCGCTGTACGAAATGACGAACGACGGCAAGGTTGGTACGCTGAAACCGAAAGAAGGCATCAAGCCGTATCACCACGTTTGGCAGTTCAAAGAGTTCAACCGAGACCTCGACAATATCTGGTGGGACGGTCTGAGCGGTTCTTGGCAGAATGCCGTCGCTCCGTCACATCCGGATCCGATCGCGGGTAACCACGGCTGGCATCAGAAAGTCGTCATCACCAAAGCGTCTGAAAACGACAAGATCGGTGACATTTATGTCAACTATGAAAACAACTTCAAAGTGTACAAGGCTTGGAGAGATGAGTTGACTCGTCCGCTCGAGCCGGGTGACAAATGGCGTCGTCCGTACCATATCAAGCGCCCGGTCAAACCGAGCCAGAAAGCTTACAAAGTCGATATCAAAGACGTTTAATAGCGATATTAAAGCCCGCATGAAGCGGGGCTTTAATATATTCCCCCGAAATTACCAACTTCCTAAAAAGGTACATCATTAATGAATAATGAGTTGAAAGAGCAGCAGCTCGCACGTATAAATCTCTATGCGCTGACTTCACGGCTGACGATGAGCGAAGTCGATGAAGGGCTATTAAAGTCAATCGAAGAGGACGAGAACATCATGTCGTTCTTCCCGACGTACCGGACGTGGAGTAAACGAAAAAAATTCGATACGAAAACGTTGATAGAACAGTATCTCAATGTTGATTTTACTAACCTTTTTTTACTGCATCTTATCCCTTACGAGTCGTTCTATACCCGTGAGGACCAGATGATGGAAACAGGCGGAGATAACCCGGTACAGGCACTTTTCAACGATTTCGACTTCCGTGTCGAACTCGACAAGGCGCGTGTCATGGCGGCCGACCACGTGGGTGTCGAGCTGGAGTTCATGTACAAGCTGTGCGAGTCGGAACTTAAGGCACTTGAAAACGAAGACTACGAGGCCGCCGCAGAGATCGCGAAGATCGAGTACGACTTTATGAAAGAGCATATTGTCGAGTGGGTGCCGATGTTTCTCATCAATGTCAAGAACGAAGCGGGAACAGCGTTTTACTTCGATGTCGCCGATCTCGCGCTCGAGTTCATCATGAGCGATTTCGAGTACCTGAGTGAACGCAAAGAAAACGGATTCAAGTACGACGTATGAGCCTGCTGACTCTCGATATCGCCAAATGCGTCCACACGTCGAACAAGTTCGCGATCTGTGACAAATGTGTCACGGCCTGTCCCGTCGACACGATCAAAATCACGGACCATGCCGTCTCTTTTACCCCGGCGGAGTGCGTGGGGTGCGGCGGCTGCGGTGCCGTCTGCCCGACTTCGGCCTACCGGCTCGATGATTTCAATCCGATCAACTACGTGTTCAAATTCCTCGAGGCCGGGCAGGCGGTGCTTGGCTGCCGGGACGAACTGCCGTGTATCGCTGCGCTCGGTGTCGAAGAGATGCTGAGCCTGGCACTCATGTCGCCGCAGCGCATCGTCGCCGATATCGCCCCGTGCGGCAGCTGCCCCATCGCCGAAACGAACCTGCCGATCATCGAAGCACGGATCGAGGAGGTCAACTTCCTGCTCGAGGCGCTGCAGCAGGAGTGCCGTATCGGTCTGGAAGCACTCGATGCCCGGAGCGTTTCGCAGGAGCGGACCCTGAGCCGCAGGGAACTTCTGTCCAAAGACGGCCTGAAAAAAGCCGTCAGTCTCAAGCAGCAGTTCGAAAACAGCGTGGCGGCGACGGACGAAGCGGAAAAAGTGCATACCGCAAGTTCGGAAGATATCGCCAAAATCAAGCAGAAACATCTGCCCGACAGCCGCAGTCTACTGGTCATGGCGATGAAGCGGGCGAAGATTCCGGAAATCTTTCACGTCATTGCCGTCGAAGATATCAGTTTCATTTCGCAAAAAGACCTCGACGAATCGGCATGTACGAACTGCCAGATGTGCTACCGCATCTGCCCCACCGGGGCGCTCAGCTCCGACGGGCGGGGTTCGGTGATCAACTTCAACGCGCTTTCGTGCGTACAGTGCCACAGCTGCCACGATGTCTGCGAGCCTGACGCCCTGACACTGCGGCAGACCTTTTCGCTGTCGCAGTTTTTCGAGCCCAAAGTCGAGACGCTGGTGCGGTTCGATATCAGACGCTGCGACGAATGCGGAAACTTTTTTGCGTATCAGGGCGGAGAAGTGCTCTGCCGGCGCTGCCGCATCGAAGAAGAAGAAGCTTTGGCATTATGGGGGATAAAATGAGTATAGGATTACAGCCGGTCGAAACGATGAACGAAAACGATCAGATCCGTGTCGAAACGAAACTCTACGGACTGATCGCGGAACATGCAAGTCCGAACCGTCTGTTCGTGACGGTCAACAGGCGGATCAAGGCCGACGGAATCGACGCGATGATGATTCCGATGAACATCCGCCAAGACGATATCTATTTTACGCTGGCGAACATGAAAAAGTCGCACGTCAACGGTGCGTATATCGCCCAGGAGTACCAGGAGGCCGCCGTCGAACTGCTCGACGATTCTGACGAGTTCGTCGAAGTGTACGGGCGGTGCGATTTCGTCTTTCGCGAGGGAGAGCGGCTCATCGGCACATAAGAGGAAAAAAACGGTGCCGTAACGGGTGACGCTCTGGCCGACGCCGTCTATGAATTGATCAAAACAGGAGAACGATAATGGATATGAAAGATTTCAACGAACTGCGAAACGAGTTTGAGCAGATTCAGCAGCGGGCGATGGAACAGGCATGTGCCGACGGTTCGTGCGAGATGGATGCACCGGAAGATTACCCCGACTACCTGCGGGCGATCTATGCCGAAGTGATGCCGCCGGTCAAAAGCGGTATCTACTTCTCCCGCTGGGATCTCAAGCGCATGGCCTCCATGCTCGATGAGTCGTTCGCCATCGACGTGCGCGAACGAATGTTCCAGAAATTCATGCAGTGGGTGGCGACGCCGGAGGATTTCCGCGCCGTCATCGACGTATTTACGCAGAACATGGACATGAAATGCGATCTGTACCGCGAATACAGCGAAAAATACCCCTCGACCAAACCGATATTCGACAAGAAGATCGAAAAAGCGGAAAATGCGAAGCGGTATTTCGAAAAGGTCTACACGGAGTTTTTCACACTGCAGCAGTAAATTCGAAGCGGAAGCGGGCACTCTCCTTGCTGCTAATAATCCACCCCGAGCAGATCTTCTTCCACTTTGTATCGTTCGGGATCCTCTTTTTCAAAGTGTGACAGAAAAGCGGCGATATCTTCGATCT
>JALWNV010000208.1 GCA_027083665.1 Helicobacteraceae bacterium | reverse complement strand
GCTGTAGGTCGTCGAAAATATCTATATCACACTGCACCTCGACGCCCCGCGGATCGATCTGCGCGGATGGTGGGAGGTATGATGTCGATAGGTTTGCAAAGCGGTTGTATGGAAATTCAGCTGACATTCCTATTTGTGAGTCGTCAAAAAATATCATAAAATTTAATATATGTTTCATAATGAAACACTGAATATCCGCAAAAGTTTTATCAGATATTTTTATTTTATATAAAGGATGGCAAGACTAAACTTCATATATCAAAATAATATCACATATTATTTTGGGAAACTACTCGAAGGATAGGTCTTTATGGCACAGCTCTTTTCAGATGCATGGATCAACGAACTCAAGGATGCGTGGAACGCGGAACCCGAAGTATGCGACAAACTGGCGGAGATCGATTTTGATTCGGTCATCACCTGCGGTTTCAAAGACGAAGAGGAGCCTCGATGTGTATTTATCGTCGAAAAAGGCAAAGCGGTATCGGCCGGTCTTTACAACGGGGAAACGCCGGACTGGGATATGCGCGCGTCAGAGGATGACTGGATGAAGTGGGTCAAAAAGCCGTTGGGGATGACAAGCATGGGGATGGCGGTTGCCACCGGTAAGCTCAAGTTCAAAAGCGGTGACTTCGGTGCGATGTTTAAAAACCCGTCGATGGCGGGGCCTTTTGTCAAAAGCTTTGCCCTGATGAGCAAAATCGGCGCAGAAGCGTAAGCAGTTCGGCAGTTTCCGCTGCCGTCTTCTTTATTTTTAATCATCTTTAAGCGATGTTTTGGATAAAATGTCGCACTTCGAAAACGGACAGTTGGCAGAGCTGGTCGAATGCAACGGCTTCGAAAGCCGTCGTACGGGCTTCCCGTACCGAGGGTTCGAATCCCTCACTGTCCGCCACTATCAATCTCCCTTTGAACATTTGTTATCGTTAATGGATTATCCGCGAACCCGTCGGCTGCGCGAGATTTTGGAGGAAAGCTTTTCTACGGCCTGAGCGGCTTCTTGCATCCACTTCTCTTTTTCACGATACAGTTGGGCTTTTTTATTTTCGAGTTCCATCTCATTTTCCAGCAGCGCTTCTTCTTTTTTTGTCAGCTCGGCATAGGTCTCTTTGAGTTTGGCATAGGTTTTATCGAGTTTGTTTACCTCTTTCATCAGCCGGTCGTAATCTCTTTCGAGCGTTTCCGCTTCCCGGTCAGTTTGTGCCTGCAGATAGAGCTTCCGGGTACGTTTGGCTTTGGCCAGTTTCCGGTGTAACTCGTGCTCCGTTTCTCTGAGCCGGTCCGCAAGATCGAGAACATTGCTCTCCACCGGGGCAAGTTCTTCCCGTACGTTCTTGATCTTCTTGTCAAGTTTGATGATTTTCGCATCCATTTCATCCATTGCCGCGGCAAAAGCTTCTGTCGATTTTTTCAGTTGATTCAGTGTGTTTTTCATGGTATTTCTCCCTCTCGTTTTTTGTTAGTTTGTCTTTGTCTGCGTCATTATAGTATGTTTCGAACGTCCCGGATGAAACCGGGGTTGCACTCTGTCAGATTTTCAGCAAGACAGCATCCATCCATGACGTCGGCAGAAGTCGCTTCAGCACTGCGAGTATGTGTGTCGCCGAGGTGATGTAATAGCGCGGGGCGGGGCGCTTTTTTTCGAGCGCGATCAGGACTTTTCCGATCACGGCATCGGCATCGCGGGTAAAGGGGTCTTTTTCCTCTTTGTTTTCTTTTCGTTTATAGACTTCCGTATCGTATTCGTTTCGGAAGCGGCTATGCCCGGCATCGATATTCTCTTCGAATTTGACGATAGCGTTATCGCGAAATTTCGAGCGGATCGGTCCCGTGTTGAGCGTCACGACATGGATATCCGTTCCCGCAAGCTCCAGACGCAGCGTATCGCACAACCCCTCTATCGCATATTTGCTGGCGTTGTAAGCGCCGCGGAAGCGTAACGAAACCAGCCCGAGTACCGAGCTGTGCTGCAAAATTCTGCCGTATCCCTGTGCCCGCATGACCGGTATGACGCGCCGTGTCATCTCGTGCAGTCCGAAAACATTGGTCTCGAACTGTTCGCGCAGCGCAAAAAGCGGCACGTCTTCGAGCGCACCCGGCTGGCCGTATCCGGCGTTGTTGAACAGGGCGTAAAGCGTGCCGCCGGTCTGTTCGAGCACCCACTTCAGGGCAGTATCGATACTGTCTGCGTCGGTCACATCGAGCTGATGGGCATTGAGGCCTTCTTGTTTGAGCCGGGCGACATCCGCTTCGTTTCGTGCGGTCGCATAGACATCGTAGCCGTGTTCGTGCAGGTAGCGGGCCGTTTCGTAGCCGATGCCGCTGGAGCAGCCGGTGATGAGAATCGATTTTTTCATGCAGGTATTGTAGCGCAGCAAAGGCTTCTTTCAGAAGTCGTTTAGCCTATTTGTAAATTAATTAAAACAAAATACAATATAATACGTTTATGAAAAAGATCGACGAGCTCTACGAGCAGGACAAACCGAGAGAGAAACTGATCCGCAAAGGCGCGCAGGCGCTCAGGGACTACGAGCTGATGGCGGTGCTGCTTGGCAGCGGGGTACGGGGCAAGGATGTGCTGAAGCTTTCGCGTGAGATCACGGCCCTTTTTGAGAAGGGATACGAGCGGATCGATCTCAAGACACTGTGCGGCATTCACGGTCTGGGCAAAGCGAAAGCGGCGCAGATTCTCGCCGCACTCGAATTCAGCCGGCGCCATCTTGTGAAACAAAACCGCCGGATCGCCTCGGCGGATGCCGTGTATGACGAACTGCGTGAATACGGCCGGAAAAAGCAGGAGTATTTTCTGACGTTGACCCTTGACGGTGCCTCGCACCTTATCGCGACACGTACCGTCTCCATCGGCACGCTCAATCAGAGCCTCGTGCATCCGCGCGAAGTCTTCGCCGATGCCGTTACCGACCGTGCGGCCGGTATCATTGTCGCCCACAACCACCCGAGCGGGCAGTGTTTTCCCAGCCGTGAAGACCGACGCGTGACGCAAAGGCTTAAAGAGGCTGGGAAGCTGATGGGCATCGAACTGCTGGACCATGTGATCGTGACGCGGGACGGGTATTACAGTTTTCAGGAAGAGGGGGAACTTTAGCGATGGAGGATGGGCGGTTTTTTTATTTTGCTATAATGGTATGACAAAATAAAATGGCAAAAGGTTTTTTGATGATTGAGTCTACATTGGCGGAAATTCGGCATTCGGCGACACTGTTTTCCGTGAATGATGTGGTGCATATTTACGATGCGCGGAAAAAGCGGGATGTTGGCTATTTTG
>JALWNV010000207.1 GCA_027083665.1 Helicobacteraceae bacterium | reverse complement strand
GTTCCGTATCGATACGCTCCTGATGCTTCCCATCTTCGTCAATCACCGGTGGTGGGGGTTTCTCGGTATCGGCAACAACGAAAGGCACCCCCTCAAAGACGACGACATCGAAATGCTCAGCACCGTTGCGTCCATCATCGGTTCGGCGATCAACCATCAGCGCAATTTCCAATCGCTGCGCATGTCATCCGCCGTGTTCAAGCATACCGTCGACGGCGTCCTCATCACCGATGCCGACAACCGGATCCTGCAAGTCAACGGGGCCTTTACCGAGATTACCGGCTATACGGCTTCGGACGTGATCGGCAAAGACCCGAAGCTCCTCAAGTCCGGCCAGCACGACCTTCAGTTCTATCAGCAGATGTGGGACAGTATCCGACGAAACGGCTACTGGCAGGGAGAGATCACCAACCGGAAGAAAAACGGCGAGATCTATATCGAGTGGCTCAGTATCAACGCGATCGCCGACGCGCACGGCAATATCCAGAACCACATCGGGGTCTTTTCAGACGTGACCCACCAGCGAAAAGACGCGGCGGAGCATGCCTACCTGGCGACGCACGACCCGCTGACGGGTCTGACGAACCGGCTGCTGCTCAGCGACCGTCTCGATCACGCCATCAACCACGCCAGTCGTTTCAACAAATGTATCGCCGTCTTGTTCTGCGATCTCGACAACTTCAAACCCATCAACGACACCTACGGCCACTCCGCGGGAGACGAGGTACTCAAGACCGTCGCCAAACGCATGAAAAAGATTTTGCGACGAGAAGACACCGTCTGCCGTTTCGGCGGTGACGAGTTCGTTATTCTGGTGGAAGAGCTGCAGACGTTCGCCTTTTTGCAAAACATCGTCGACAAAATCAGCGCTATCTCCGAAGAACCCATCCGTGTGGGCGACGACGAGCTCTCGATCGAAATGAGTATCGGCGTCGCGCTCTATCCCAACGACGCCGAAGACGCGGACGCACTGCTGCGCCATGCCGACGAAGCGATGTACCGGGCCAAACATGCCGGGAAAAACGCGATCGCCTACTACCAGGCGGATCCGAACATCTACTGCAATACCGGCTACAGCATCTAATCCGGCCGTACGGCTTTTTCTTCATCTTTGATTCGCTACAATCACGTATTCATTTTTGAAAGAGGAGTCCATCATCATGGATTTGAGTAAAATCGGCTACGGCGAAAACCCAGACAAAGTCAAAGCAGTTATCGAGATCCCTTACGGCTCGAGCATCAAGTACGAAATCGAAAAAGAGAGCGGTGCGGTCGTCGTCGACCGGGTTCTTCACTCGGCGATGTACTACCCGGCCAACTACGGCTTTGTCAACAAAACCCTTTCGCAAGACGGCGATCCGGCGGATGTTCTGGTGCTGACCGAGTATCCGATGCAGGCGGGTTCCGTCATCAACTGCCGTCTCATCGGCGTGCTGATCATGGAAGACGAAAGCGGCATCGACGAGAAACTGCTGGCCGTGCCGGTCTCCAAGATCGACCCGACTTTCGACGAAGTCCGGGATATCGACGACCTGCCCAAGCACACCCTGGCAAAAATCAAGAACTTCTTCGAGACCTACAAAATGCTCGAACCGGGCAAATGGGTGAAAGTCAAAGACTTTCAGAACAAAGCGGCCGCGACAAAGATTCTGCAAGACGCGATCGACAACGCCTGAGGCAGCCATGATCTTCGGACTCTACGAGCAGGACATCGCCGCGGTTGTCCTTCTGGGACTAATCGCGAACTTTCTTTTTTCATTTCTGTTCGGCTGGTATCTGACGAAAAATATCGGCATGAGGGAGATGCTCGAAAGCAAAGGCGGCAAAAAGCAGAGCTGGCTGATGGGCGTAACCCTTGTCATCCCCTACGCCAGGATGATCGTCACCCTCTATCGGGTCGCGGTTTTGCAGCTGTATTTCCTCAATCGTGGATTGACACACAAAGAGTACTGGATCTACATGACCCGTGACGAAAGCGAGCAGCGGTAATGGACCCGAACAACCCGCCTCTTCCCGGCGAAGCGAATCTTCTCGTATGGGGGATCATGTTCGGCGTACTCGTCGTCGCCGCCGTCGTCCTGGCATTTTTCAACCGCGAACGCTGACCCCCCTTCCCTTCTTCACATCTTTGTGATATAATATCGCTCAGTATGGAACGTTTCCATATCACAAGAAATTCGGGGCTGACCTGGTTTCGACGGGAGCAGACCGCTTCCGGTTGCATGTCGGACTGAGCAATTCCGTTACGCGGCTCAACTTGCATAATTGCAAACAACACAAATTATCGCCCAGCTTTAGCAGTAGCTTAAGTCTAACCCCTCGGAAGAGGCGGGCTGCTTCACCCGGTGACGCTGGATAGCCGGGATTTCGAAGTATCACCCTTATGCAGCTATATTTTGCGGCTGTCTCACCGCAAAACGAATGTCCGAGACTCGCTCAGCGTAGCTTTGCAGGTTGTGCGAAGCTGAGTCAAACCAAACAACCTCTCTAAACATGTAGACGCCGGAAGTAGTCTGTTCTCGGACTGCGGTTCGATTCCGCACAGCTCCACCAATGAGTAGACCGCTTTTTTGATTTCACAGACAACTTTCATTTCAGCATCAATAAATAAAAACCGTATACTTTAAACCGAGGCACTCAATACCGCGGCAGACCGTATTGCAATTTTCTGTATGGAATATAAAAGAGGGGATTCCGGGTATTCAAAATTGAGATGGTGGGTCCTCAGGGACTCGAACCCTGGACCACCCCGTTATGAGCGGGGGGCTCTAACCAACTGAGCTAAAGACCCGAAATGAAGAGCGAAATTATAACCATACCCTCTTTAGGGCATCTTTAACCAAAAAGCGGCCATCAAAGAAAACTTTTCTTTCCCCGACGATCATAAAGTTCAAGAAAACGGAATGCGATCAGATTCTCGAGAATGCCGAATAGAATCATAAAATTGACGAAACTGCTGCCGCCGTAGCTGAACATCGGCAGGGGGACACCGACGACGGGCGCAAGGCCGATGGTCATGGCAATATTGACACTCATATAGATGAAAATCAGCAGCGATATGGAAGCCGAGACGACCTTGATATAGTAGTCTGTACTGAAAAGGCTGATACTCAGCAGGTGCAAGACGATGAGGACATACAACCCGATCAGTGCCAGCGCACCGAGAAAGCCGAAGCGTTCGACGACATAGGCGAAAATGAAATCGCTCGAAGCAATGGGAAGAAACTTCATCTGCGTCTGGGTCGCGTCCTCTTTCGACTTTCCGAACATCCCGCCTGAACCGATGGCGATAA
>JALWNV010000206.1:2982-3335 GCA_027083665.1 Helicobacteraceae bacterium | reverse complement strand
CTTTTTCGATATAATAACGGTATTTTATTACGTAATAAGGGTACAGGTATGGCTTTCGATAACGAAGCAATTGAAGAAGAAAATTTCGCCGAGATGCTGGAGGCTTCTTTCAAGGAGCAAGAATCAAACCGCATCACGGAAGGCGAAATCGTAGAGATCCAGGAAGACGATAATCGCGCGCTCGTCGGTGTTGGGGAGAAATTGGAAGGTATCATCAGCCTTGATGAGATCAGAGACGAAGAAGGCAACCTTCTTTTCAACGTTGGTGACAAAATCACCGTCATGATCACGGGACACTACAATGAGCGCCCAAAGATCTCCTACCGCAAGGTTCTCGAGCAGAAAAAGACACG
>JALWNV010000206.1:0-2972 GCA_027083665.1 Helicobacteraceae bacterium | reverse complement strand
GGAATTCGTCGAGGCGCACAAGGATGATTTCGAAAATATCGTCGTCGAGGGCAAGATCGTTAAGAAAAACCGCGGCGGCTACGTGCTCGAGTCCGAGGGCGTGAGCTTCTTCATGCCGCGTTCGCTCGCGGCGTTCAAAGATACCGATGATGTCATCGGCCGTACGGTCAAGGCACAGATCATCAAACTCGATCCGGACGACAACTCCATCGTCATTTCGCGCCGCAAACTTTTCAACGAAGAACGCAAGCGCAAAAAAGAGATCATCGACCAGCTGATGCAAGAAGACACGATCGTCGAGGGTGTCATCAAGAAGATTACGAGTTACGGGATGTTCGTGGACGTAGGCGGTGTCGACGGTCTTGTCCACTACAACGAGATCAGCTACAAAGGACCGGTCAATCCGTCGAAACTCTACAATGAGGGCGAGACGGTGACGGTCAAGGCGATCGCTTACGACAAAGAGAAGCGTCATCTTTCGCTTTCGATCAAAGCGGTCCAGTCCGATCCGTGGAAAGAGATCGAAGACGAGCTCGAAGCGGGCGATACCATTACGGTCACTGTCAGCAACATCGAGCCGTACGGGGCGTTTGTCGACCTCGGAAACGATATCGAAGGTTTCCTGCATATCTCTGAGATCACGTGGGACAAGAATATCAAGAACCCCAAGGATTACCTGACTGTCGGCGAAGATATCGATGTCGAGGTGATCGACGTCGATCCGGAGAAGCACAAGCTGCGTGTGTCGCTCAAACGTCTGCTGCCCAAACCGTTCGACGAGTTCGTCAAGAAACGCAAAGAGGGTGAGGTCGTTACCGGTGTCGTCACTTCGTTGACCGATTTCGGTGCATTCGTCAAGATCGACGGGGTCGAAGGTCTGCTGCACAATCAGGATACGACATGGGAAAAGGGTGTCAAAGCTAAAGACCTCTTCAAGTCCGGTGACGAAGTTGAAGTCAAAATCGCCAAGATCAATCGTGAAGATCAGAAAATTTCGCTCAACCGCAAGGTTCTCGAGGAGAGCCCGATCGAGAAGTTCGCGATGAACCACCGCGTCAACGATATCGTCAAAGGCAAGGTCCGCGATGTGAAAGACTTCGGTGTTTTCGTCTCGCTCGAAGACGGCGTCGATGCGCTGATCCGCAACGAAGACCTCGAGCCGCTCAAAGCGGACGAACTCGAAAAGGGTCAGGAGATCGAAGCGGCGATTGCGGCCATCGATACGCAGCGCGACCGTATCCGCCTCTCCGTCAAGAAACTTGACCGTCTGCAGGATCAGAAGATCCTCGAATCGCTCAATCAGGACGACTCGAACAGCCTCGGCGATCTCATCAAAGATCAGCTGAAAAAATAATCTTTCCCGGGAACGGGGAAGACCTCTCAAAATATATCAGCAAAGCACTGTCGTCAGAGATTTTCTGATATCTTTTTTACAACTCTTTACAGGATGAACTTTATGGAAAAATACAAAGTAGTCGTATGTGACCATATCCACGAAGCGGGATTGGAAATGCTTCAGAACGACCCTCAGATCGATTATGTGTTCGCGGCCGATATCGACAAGACCGCTCTGCTCGACGTCATTGCCGACGCCAACGTTGCGATCACGCGCTCATCGACGGACGTCGATGCGAAATTCCTTGCCGCGGCCAAACAGATGAAAGCGATCGTCCGCGCGGGTGTCGGCGTGGACAATGTCGATATCGAAGGCTGTTCGAAGCAGGGGATCATCGTCATGAACGTGCCGACGGCCAACACCATTGCCGCCGTCGAACTGACGATGACGCATATGCTCTCGTGTATGCGGATGTTCCCGTACTCTCATGACCATCTCAAAAACCAGCGCATCTGGAAACGCGAGAAGTGGTACGGATACGAGCTCAAGGGCAAGAAGCTGGGAATCATCGGATTCGGCAATATCGGAAGCCGTGTCGGTTTGCGTGCGAAAGCGTTCGAGATGGATGTTGTCGCCTATGATCCCTATATCCCGGCTTCCAAGGCGACGGATCTTGGAGTCGAATATACGGAGAACTTTGACGATATCCTCGCTTGTGACGTAATCACAATCCATACACCGAAGAATAAAGAGACGATCAATATCATCGACCGCGAAGAGATCGCGAAGATGAAAGACGGCGTCGTACTCGTCAACTGCGCGCGCGGCGGGCTTTACAATGAAGACGCCCTTTACGAGGGGCTCACATCGGGCAAAATCCGCTTCGCCGGAATCGACGTGTTTGTCAAGGAACCGGCAACGGACAACAAGCTGCTCGATCTCGACAACATCGTCGTCTCTCCGCACCTCGGCGCCAATACCTACGAGTCACAGTACAATATCGGTACCCAGGCCGCGCAGCAGGCGATTGAAGCGGCGAAAGGCATCGCCTATCCGAACGCACTCAATCTTCCGATCGACGAGACGAAGATCCCGCCGTTCGTCAAACCCTTCCTCGAACTCGGCCAAAAGGTCGGTTTTATGGCCAGCGAACTGAACAAGGCGCCGGTCGTCTCCATCAAAGTCTCGGCACAAGGCGATATCGCCGAGTACGTCGAATCGCTCAGTACGTTTGTCGTCGTCGGTGCGCTGGCGGACAAAACGGGCGAGACGATCAACTACGTCAATGCCGATTTTGTCGCCGAACAAAAGGGGATCAAGATCGAAACGAGCACGGCTCCGGCTTCAAGCGCGTACAAGAATCTCATCTCCGTCAAACTGACGACGGACAAGCGTGTCGTCGATATCTCCGCGACGATCTTTGAAGAGGGCGTACAGCGTATCGTCGAAGTCAACGGTTTCGATCTCGATGTCGAACCCAAAGGCAATCTGATCCTGTTCAAAAATACGGATGTACCGGGTGTTATCGGCAAAGTCGGGACATTGCTGGCCGAAGACAGTGTCAATATCTCGGATTTCCGTCTGGGTCGTAACGACAAGGGCGAAGCGCTGGCGGTCATCATTACCGACTCCGCCG
>JALWNV010000205.1 GCA_027083665.1 Helicobacteraceae bacterium | reverse complement strand
GGTTCAACCCCTATATCGACCGGGCGGCGGCGCAGTCACTGGAGACCTTCGATATCGCGCTGCGCCGCGCAACGCTCGGTTTCGCCGCCGCGGCGGAAGCGGTTGACGCCAACGGCAGCGTCGCCGTGACGCTCAGTGACGCCAATGCGACGCTGGCGCGTCTGCGTGTGACGCCGAAACGCTCGCAAAAGAGTGTACTCGCTTTCGATGCGCTGACGATTGAGGGTGTTCGCGTGTCGACGGCGTCCCGAAAAGCGCGGGTGGCATCGGTTGTGCTCAGGCGTGCCGATATCGCCGCCGTCCGCGAAAAAGACGGCGGTATCGATCTTGCCGGGCTGGTCAAGCCGAAAGCGGCCGTAAAAGAGGTGCCTTCAACTTCAAAAGAAAAAGAGGCGCCGAAATGGTCCGCCGTGATCGACAGGGTCACCGTGGCGGATGCCCGTGCCGCGCTGAACGATCGTGCTTTGCTGAAGCCGACAACGACGACAGTGGAGCATTTCAACCTGACGCTGCGTGATGTCACGACCGATCCGGCACAGGCCGTCGGCATCGACAACCGCTTTTCCGTCAACGGCCGCGGCACGGTCTCGGTAAAGGGCTCTTTGGTGCAAAAACCGCTGCGGGTCAAAGCGGATTTGCATATCGGCAAGCTGGCACTGACGCCGTTCAGTCCCTATGTGGAAGACAAAACGTATGCGCGGCTCGATGACGGCCGGATCAGGATGAGCGGACGGATCGCCTATGCGCCGTCGAAAAAGGCGCCGGATCTGACCGTGCGGGGGGATTTCTATCTCGACGATCTGCTTGTCACCGACAGCCGAAATGATATGCCGCTGGTATCGATGACGGCGCTCAATGCCAAAAAGTACCTTTTCCAGCTGCATCCGGACCGCTTTTTCGTCGATACGGTCGAGCTGAATTCCTTTTACGCCGATATCGTCATCGACAAAAACAAAACCCTCAATCTGGCGTCGATCATGCGTGATTCGGGCGCAGACGCGAATGCCACCGCGGCGGCGGACAGGCCGGAGGACAACGCGAGCGCGGCCAAGCCGTTTCCGGTACGCATCGTCCGCTTCATCGTCAACGACGGAGCGGTGCATTTCGCCGACTATTCGCTGCCGCTGCAGTTCGATACGCAGATTCACGATGTCAACGGGCAGGTACTGGGCATCTCGACGCTGCCGGACGACACAACCTATCTTCGTATCGACGGGGAGATCGACCGCTACGGTGTCGCCAAAGCCGAAGGCAGCCTCAATACGGGCGATCCCAAGGCATTTACCGATATCGGGGTGGAATTCCGCAATATCGACATGAGTTCGTTCACGCCGTATTCGGGGGCGTTCGTCGGCCGTGCCATCGACAAGGGCAAGCTGGCGGTGACGCTGCGGTACAATATCGTGCACGCGAAGATGAAAGGCGACAATTCGCTCGTGATCAGGCAGATCGAGCTGGGCCGGGAAATCGAGAGCAACGAGTCGGTCAGTTTGCCGCTGGATTTCGCCATCGCGCTGCTCGAGGACGACGACGGGGTGATCGATATCGATATGCCGGTCGAGGGCGATGTCGACAACCCCGATTTCAAATGGGGCGGCGTGGTCTGGAACGCGTTTGTCAACCTGATGACCAAGGCGGTGACGGCGCCGTTCGATCTGATCGGTTCGATGCTCGGTATCAGCGGAGACGAGCTTAAATATATCGAATTCGAACCGGGCAAGGCGGTGCTGGATGCGGCATCGAGAGAACGGCTTGATCTGCTGGCCAAGGCACTGAAGAAACGTCCGAAGCTCGGAGTGACCGTGACAGGGACCTATGACGAGACGCGGGACACGAAGGCCCTTAAAACGGCGGCACTGCTGGACGAGGTGCTCAAACGCGGCGGCAAGGAACAGATTGATGCTTCCGCCGCACTGGCGCCGGGTCTGCTGGAGCCGATCTATATCGGGCGCTTCGGCGAAGAGAAGCTGGCGGCGCTCAAGGAAGCGGCAGCGAAAGCAGAGAAAGAAGAAGAGGTGCAGCGCCGCTACAAAGCAGCGTTGATTGCGGCGTTGATCGAGAGCCAGCCGCTGCCCGAAGATGCACTGTCAGCGCTCGCGCACCAGCGCGAACAGATCATTCGAAGCTACCTGATGATCAGCCATGCGATCGACAGCGGCCGGATTGTCGGCAAGCCGCCCAAAGCGGTTTCGGCCGAGGGTGACTATGTCCCGACGGAGCTGGGACTCGATGCGGGAAAGGAGTGAAGCCGTGAGAGCATTTCTCGAACTTTTTCAGACGCAGCCGGGCTACAAGATCCTCGATATTACCGCACATTCGGATGCATTGAGTGCGCTGTTGGCGCAAACGCTCGCGCCGGTGGGCGGCCGTCTGAGTCTGGTGCGTTATCCCGGTGAGCATACGGCGGTGGCTGCGGCGGAGGGGATGACGCTCCAAGAGCAGGAGATCGCCGGTTACGAAAAGCCGTTTCGTGCGCTGCCGCGCGACAATGATATCGTTTTCATCCGCGACGTGCTGCACCGTCACCGCTATCCCGAGCGTGTCCTGGGGGCGATCTATACGACATTGGCGAATGCGGCGGAAATCGTGATCGTCACGGCCGAAGAACATGCCGACGACGAAACCCAGCTCGCGATGCTTGAAGCGGCGGATTTTCGTGCGGGCAACGTGATCGGTGGGATGGCGGAAGGCGTGCACGTCGTGATGGCGAAGAAGATGCATATGTGGGGCAGGGGGCTGTAGCGCCGCCGGTCAGAAACGCAGCATCAGGCCTCCGTAGACTCCGGTATATTCGGACTTGTTGATGACATCGCCGATCTTGTACTGGATTTTATGAATGCGGTAACCCAGCTCGAAAGCCGGCTGGATGAGGGGAATGAACGTCATCGTATAGTCGATTTTGAGGCGGGCGTCGTAGCCTTTGTTGTCTTCGTAGTTCGTCGCGCTGAGCAGGGCTTCGATCCCGAGCCAGTCGAGAGGTTCGAGCCGCAGGCGCCCGTAGAGGAGCCCCAGCAGCGCATTGTCGCTGTCCATCGTATTCGCATCGGCGGTGACATATTTGAGATCGACACCGAGATCGGCGGTGATCCAGAACAGATTGTCGAAAAGATTGTAATAAAGAATGCCGTCGACTTCTTCCACTTTGTAGTTACCGCCCGAGTCGGGGGAATGGTTCAAGCCGAGATATTCGAGGCGGAGATTGGGGATGAGGGCAACGGGGTGTTTTAAAAAGGCCCAGAGATAGAGATCGTTTTCGGTGCCGATCCCCATGTCCGTCAGATCCGTAGCGTTGCCGTTTTTATCGACGATACTTCCGCCCGGCTCGGCATTGAACAGGCC
>JALWNV010000204.1 GCA_027083665.1 Helicobacteraceae bacterium | reverse complement strand
CTGAATGCGGCGAACCTTGAAGCGGGAAGAACCATTCAACTAAGGAGCGTCATCAATAGTTCGGGAATGAGTGACAAAAACAGTACTTTGATCTACATGATCGAGCCTGATGGTAATGAAAACAACGCTACCGGAACGTACGTTGTCAGTGATTATTTCGTACCGGCACAAGGAGCCGATACCAGAGATATCATCGCGACTCTACCTGTCTCACTCCAAAGCGGATCATACAGAATCATTGCAACAATCGACGATACAGCATTCGGAAATTCTGATTTCAATTTGAGTGCTTTGGACAAAGAGTTGACTGCAAAAAGCGATGCCTTATTTATCCAGGCCAATGACGGAAAACCGGATATCGAAATCACTTCAATCAAAATCAGTGCAACGGACAGCGAAAGTTCCAAAATCCGATCAATGGAAAATGAGCCATCGGCCATTTTGACCTTCGAGGTCGGTGTCGTCGATGACAATGTCATCCTGAACAGCAGAGGAATTTCGTTTAATGGAGTACTCAGCATCAACGACTATATCGCGGAAGCAAAAAATTTCAGGGTTTCTGCCTGTATCGATTTCGACGGCAGTTGCAAACCGATTGAGATGTATAGTGTCGATGACACCAATCAAACACACTATGATGCTTATATGCGTGTCGAATCCGCCAAGCCATACAGACCGAAAGATATCATCTTTACCGGTGTTATCCGAAAATAGTTGCTTAACGACATTACGACCGCCGCACTGAAAAACAGCGAATTTTCACCTACAATCAAAGTAACGGTAGACGGCATTGAAGAATCCGGAACACAGGATCTGAAAAAAAACAGTATTGAAACAGCTGTCAAATTCACCCCGGTTGTACTGAGCCGGGAAAATATCGACAACACTTTTGACAGAGTCGCCCTTGCACTGAGCAATTATAAGCTCAGTATGAAGTCCTATCTCAAGGATATCAAAGCGATCGATCCTGCATACCCAGTCGAAATCAATAGCAGCGGCTTCAGTCTTTTCGAGACCGGTCAAGATTTTCAACTTAACAATCTGATCAAAAATATCACACTGCAAGAACAAGATTCCCAGGAGTTTATCGACGGAAAGATCAGATTCGAACCTGTTCGCACCCCGGGCAATATCAGTCTGATCCCGACGATTCGAATACCGGAACCGACAGGAGTCAATAAGCAAAACGACCCGATCAACAATATTCGGCCGGTCAATTCCATGATCCAAGAGCTCTCGATGGGTGAAGATATCTCTCCTGTACTGCTGGGGGCCCACGTCAACGACCTCAGCAAAGAGACCGTCAAAAGCAAAGTATTCAAAAAGCCCTATAAACTTGCCACCATGATTAATGAGTACGCAGGCCTGAGAGGCGGCCTGCTGGGAATGGCTCGATTCGATAAAAACGGTGTCGTGTTCCTCGGGACAGCCGACATGGATGCCTATATCCTCAACGGCTGGTATCAGATCGTCGGAATCGAAGCCATATCCAGCACCTGGCCTGTCGATCTGGATGAAACCGGGTTCCGGTTCTCCTTCAGTTTTCTGAATAACACCGTTTACGAATATTCAAAATATATCACGGAAGAAGAAGGGGTATCGGATTCCGCTGCAACAGACCTGAAACAGAAAGTTCAGGAAAATATCGAAACACTCGAAACCATGAAAGGGGATCTGCTTTCCTACCATGACGGAAAAGGATGGCATGACGCCAAAAAAGAGGGCGGAACATTCTATATCGCTTTTATACCGATAGCGTATGAATATGGTGTCATGGGACGCATGGGGGTAAAGTGGGATCTGGACATCAAGAGTATCGGAAGAGTCGATGCGGGAATAACCCCTTATGCCCATTTTGAAGGCTATGGAGAGATCGGACCGGGTTTTTCATATCACGGCATCAACGTATCAATCGGGGTGGAAGGAAGACTGTATCTTATCCATGACACTTTCAGAATGGGAGGAGGTGCAGGAATCAAATTCGTAGCAGGTGACAGCGGCGTCACGAGTTATATCGGTGAACTCTTCGAATTTATCTTGAACGATATCACACCGCCCTACGGCGGTGTGTATTTATACGCAAAGGCCGATCTTATTGGCTCTATACACAAAAGAATCTGGGAAGTCGACAGCGAGCCCGAAACCAAAGTACTGCTCAACAAGCATCAAACCCTCTTTAAAGTCGATATTGAATGAAAAGGAGAATCATCTTATTCTCCTTGCTGTTCCTCTTTGCAGGAACAGTGTATCTCCTGCTTTATCCCGATATCGAAAATCCGCAACCTTCCATACAGGAGTGCAACACCTCGTTCGCCTATGATATTGACAAACAAAACATCTATATGCTTTCTTCGAAAAACATGACAAGACTGTTCGCTTACGAACAATCTCGCATGTTGAACACGAAAATGGACGGTATACTCAATGTCCGCTTCGTTCAGCATGAAGGCAATACCACCATCGCATTGATGCAGCTGTCCGAGCTATCCCTTCACATTGGCGATCATTCGCTCGAAGAGGCATTGAAACAGGTCTATTCGCAGCTTTTTATCACACGCCTCGCTCCCGACGGGCATATACTCGATTTTTATTTCCGAGGCGACGATAAGGACTCCGCCGGATTGGCGCAGCTTGTCAGCCAGTTCCAGATTGTTCTTGGAAAAGCAGCCAACTATGTTGCGGAAGAGACCACATATGAAGGAAAAGTCCGAGCCACGTATTCGAAAGAACAGGAGAATCCCTGCTTTATACGGAAACAACGTCACGGTTTCGATACACATAGCAAAAAAAAGCACCGAATGAATATCATCCGTTCCGATATCAACGCCTCCGTGGACAAAGAATGGATCCGATCGTTCACGTCACTGGAATTGATCGAAGTCACTTCAGGCGAACGCAAGATGGCAGAGAGCCGCAACGTAACTTCATTGCATAAAACAACCCGTGCCGGCGACGGTTCATTGCCGATCTGGCGCTTTGACGGCGACATCGATCAACTGATAGCACACTTTCAAAATGATGACACCGAGAGCTATCTTGCAAAGGCCGAAACCGAAGCGCAGAAACAGTATGTGGAAAAAAATGTGATTTCGCTCGATACGCTGCTGCTGAGCCTGAAAGACAACGACCCGCGTCAACTGCTGAAAATCGCAAAGTATCTCACACTCTATCCTGAGCATGCGAAAGACCTTTTCTCCGTCATCAAAAATGCAAGCGAAGAAACAGCCGCAGCGCTGATCAACGTGCTCGCACTTGCCGGCACACCCCAGGCACAGGCCGTACTTCGCGATATCATACAAGATGAAGATTTCGGACAAAGACAGCACATCCAGGCGATTATCGCTCTGGGCAATAT
>JALWNV010000203.1 GCA_027083665.1 Helicobacteraceae bacterium | reverse complement strand
GGCCGGTAAAATGCGCCTCGAAGGCAAGGACTACATCGTGCAAGACGGCGACGTCATGCACTTTCGTTTCAATGTCTAATCCATCCGCTCTTTCGGAAGTGTAAAAAGCGGTTCGCTCAGATAAAATCCCTGCGCGTAATCCGCGCCGGCCTCACGGACGGCATCGAGTACCTCTTTGCTGTGTACGAATTCCGCAACCGTTTTCACCCCGATCTTTTTGCTCAGCTCGATGATTGTCATGACGATCAGCCGTGAAGGTTCGTCCGTCGCCATCCTCTTGATCAAAGAGCCGTCGATCTTGAGCGTATCGAAACGCAGTTTCAGAAGATGTTCGAGACTGGAATATCCGGCACCGAAATCGTCAATGGCTACCTGACACCCCAGGGCATGAATCTCCCCGATAAACTTCGAAACCGTTTCATAGTTCTCGATCCCCTCGGATTCGAGGATCTCTACACTCATCCGTCCCCCGATACCGCATTCTGAAACGTTTTGACGGATAATCTCAAGCAGATTCGGATTGAGGATGTCTTCATTGGAAAGATTGACGGAGAATTCCGATTCTTTGTCGGCAAAGATCCTGCAGCTTTTTTGAATCATAATTTCTGTCAGCCTCGGGTAGACCCGCATCTTTTTGGCGATAGGAAGAAACGAGCCCGGCAAGTAGACCGTCCCGTTCTCATCCCGCAGCCGGATCAAAGCTTCATATTTGAGGACACCGCCTTCCGTCAGCGGCACAATCGGCTGAAAAACAGGGAAAATACCGTCTTCGCGCTCCATTGCGGTCCGGATCTTTTTCGCCATGATCATATTTTCATAATATTCGTGTTCGGCCAAGATTCTGTCATCATAGATGACAAACGGCACCATCAGCTTCTTCGCCCGTTTCAATGCGATATCGGCCCGTTCAAACAACCCTTTCGACTCTCCGGCAGCGATACCGAGCGTCGCCGTCAGTGCGATCTCATTGTTCTGCCATTCGAACGATGCCGTTTCGATCGTATGTATAAGTTGCCGCAGCAGACCGTGCAATGTATCTTTCGTCAGAACTTCCGGGGTAAACATCGCGAACTCGTCACCGGAAAGCTTAAAGAGTTCGAATGCCCTTTCCTCACTGAAACGCTTCAGCATTTCGGAAAAACGCACCAGTATCTCGTCTCCGGCGTGAATACCGAAAAGATCGTTGATCTCCTGAAAGCGGTCGATATTGACAAGTACGAGCGTACCCGTTCGCGCTTTTTCAATCCTTTCGACAAAAGCGTTGCGTTTGGGAAGCCGGGTAAGGAGATCGTTGTACAAACGGTATCGAAGCTCTTTCGTCTGCTCCTGTACCTTCTCCTCGAGAAGAGTGCGGAGGTTCTTCTGAAATTTCCTGTATTCGGTCATGTTCCGGTCCATGTCTTTCAGCGCGGCCTGTATGACGGTGATCTCGTCGGTTCCTTCTCCCGGTATGTCATCTTTGAAATCGCCGATACGGTACTTTTTCAGACGGCGTCCCAACACCACCAGAGGGTAGAGCAGGCGGTTGATAATCAGAAGAAGCGCCCCCATGAAAAGCACAAAGACTGCAATCGGTACCAACACGGTAAACAGGGATTTGCGTTCGAGTGCCTTGTAATTGCGGCTGAGATATATCAAAGAAAGCTTTCCGAGCATTTTCCCGGTTGATTCGGACACGACGGGAATTTCGACGGGGATAGCCAGGGCATCTCCCGGCGGGACCCCCTGCTTTTGCACATGTTCGAGGAGCTTTCCCTGCACATCTTTCAGCGATGCACTCCAGACATCGTCCCGTCTCACCAGCGCCGAAAGCTTTTTTTTGGCGGCGTCATCAAGTCCCAGGAAAAGTGCCACGGCAAAATCCGGAACAACCGTTTCCCCGATCAGGCGGGCTTTCTCTGTTTCGGTCCGGTACAATGCCTCCCGGCTTACCCATGCCGCCGCGGCATAGACCAGAATCATCATCATAACGGATACCGCTGCGGCAATCAAAACTATTTTTTTTCGCAAAGACACCACGGCTCCTTTTCAGTTTGTTTCAACGACCTTGAGCAGACGAAACAACGCAGGATCGAAGTCTCGGTAAAACAGGCCGATCACATCCTTGTTGGCATAGATATTGACGTTCTTCTCGATCGAAAGCGAAAAAAGAAATCCGTACTTCAACTGCCCCGGATCGTAACAGAATGTCGGGATATGCCTGCGCAGGGCAAAATCGGCTGCGAAGTACAGGCGCGCCGTATCCATCCATAATACCATAAACGTATTCGCCGTCTCCATACAGGAAATGTCGGCATCCGCACATAATAGCACCTGCGGAGTTTTTCGCTTGTCCATGCTTTCAAACGTCTCTTCGAGCCAATCGCGAAACTGCAATGCGACTTCCCGGTCATTACGAGAATAGAGGATCGAAACGGCATCAAAAGAGGGCCGGACTTCCGCCCGGTACGTCCGCATTTGCAGTATTTTCGGAAAAATACGGGATTGGGCTTTGAGCCTCAGCATATCGTACTCGATAGCGGACAGGAAAGTCCCTGCCGCCGAGAGAAACAGTATTGCCGCGGCCCGCCCGATCAAAACGTTTTCCTTATCGTCACCGTCAGCCCCCTGCCCGGTTCCCGGTAATCGTCGGCATAGGTTTTCGGCAGCGAAGGCATACGATTGTCATAGTCGAAAAGATTCTGCACCGTTACGCTCAGACTCATGCCGTCCGCAAGGCTCCGGTAGTTCAGCGACAGATCCGTCCGCAATACTTCCGCAAGTTCCCGCCGGTCATCCGACGGCATCCTCGGTTTCGGCGAAGCGTAGAAAACATTGACGGCACCGCTCAATGCCGGCGTGAACCGGTAAAGATAGTAGCCTTTGGCCAGATGCTGCGAAACGTTGGGGGCGGTGTCACTGTCGATGCGGGCATCCTGCCAGGTATAACTCAGATACAGCGAATCCGACAGACTCAAATGCCCGTTAAACTCGACCCCGACTCCCAGTTGCGTGCTCTCTCGGCCGTTGACGTAGCGATGTGTCGCAGGATCGAGGGTGATCTGATTTCGGTTATCAAGATAAAACACATTGGTCCGGATTTTCTGCCCGGGGGAAAATTTCCAGATATGCGATACTTCGTAGGCATTTACCCTTTCATATTCGAGATTGCGGTTTCCTCTGCGCGCAAAATTGTTTTCGATAAACAGTTCCTGCCATGAAGGGAGGCGTGAGGAGCGGCTGTAAAGCAGTTTGACGATTCCTTCCGCGGAATACTGATGTACGAATGCCACTCTGGGATTGAAAACTTCGGAAGCAACATCACTTTTTTCGTAATTGAGTCCGTAGGTAAGAACGGTTCTGTCACCGATATCCCAATTGTCTTTCGCATAGATACTGAGTGTATT
>JALWNV010000202.1 GCA_027083665.1 Helicobacteraceae bacterium | reverse complement strand
ATTCGTCAACCGGGTGATTCCTGCAGGAATCGGCTGCGCATCGAAGGCGTTGTAGGAGAGATTGAGGTTTTGAAGTTCACTCAGCGTATCGATGGCTTCGGGGATCGTTCCGCTGACCTGGCTCCAAGAGAGGTCGAGCGATTCAAGATGAATCAGATCCAAAACGCAGTACATATCATCGTTGATATGCTCGCCGGTGCAACTAAAGGCCGTCAGGCTTTCAAGTTCCGCTTTGTCCGGGATATAGGTGGTGTTGTCGTCGGTATGTCCCAAAGCGATATTGACGCACGATAAAAGAGCACCTCTCCACCGGTGGGTGGTGGTGATGTTCATCATATCTGATACATCGGGATTGCTGGCGCCATAATCGTCTTCGATATGAAACGAATAGCTCCGGTTGGCATCGAGTCCTGTTTTGGTATAGGTCCCTATATCGGTGCCTATACCGCTGCAGCCGCCGTCGTGGCACAGCGCATATTCATCAGTCCGATCTTCATCGTCCTGCTATCGGAATGTGATATTGCCGTCGGTAATTTTCGTAACAGTGACGGCAAGGTTTGCCTGAACGCTTGACACACTCAGCATCAATGCTGTCAGTGCGTATATTGAAGCCTGTTTCATCGTTTTCCTCTTTCTGTATCGTAGTGGTGGTAGTCGTTTCTATTTCGCCTGCGGGATACAACAGGAAAAACTTTTCAGGATCGAATCGGAAGATAAGACCGATCTTCATCATACCGTAACGGTGTTGCAAAAATGTTGCAACGGCATTGAAACCAGGGCAAAATCAGACTTGGAAGGTGAGCAGAGGGGTCGGTGGCAGGCAGGGCTTTTGAAAAAGCCCTTTGATTCGTGCAGAAGAGGTCAAATCGCTATTTGACGATATAGGCCTTTTCGATCACCTGGCGTTCGAGCGGCCTGTCTCCACCGCGCCGGCCGGTTGTCGCAACATTTTCGAGTTTTCGGACCGTATCCATCCCCTTGACGACATAGCCGAAGATGGTGTAGCCGCCGTTGAGCCAGGGGGCGGGGGCGGTCGTGATGAAAAACTGGCTGCCGTTGGTGTTCGGTCCGGCGTTCGCCATCGCGAGAATGCCGGGTTTGTCGAAGACGACGTTTTTGGCGTATTCGTTTTTGAACGGTTTGTGCCAGATGGATTCGCCGCCGCGGCCGGTGCCGGTCGGGTCACCTCCCTGGATCATGAAACCTTTGATGATCCGGTGGAAGGTGATACCGTTGTAGTAGCCGTTTTTGACGTGAGTCAGGAAATTTTCCGCAGCCAGCGGAGCGTAGTCTTCGCGGATTTCAAGCTCGATGTTTCCCTGACCGGTCTGCAAGACGACATGGGGGTGGGAAGCTTTCGTACCGGTACCGAAAAGGCTGAACGTCAAAGCGAAAATAAGCAGAAATGTTCTCATGTATATCCTTGGTTGAAGTGTCGGGCCGACAGGAATGTGCCGCCCGTAGTCAGGAGTCGCTCCCGGTCAGAAGTAGTAGCGAAGCAGTGCGAGGCCTTGTGTATAGAAAACCGTCGCATCGCCGAAGCCGAGGTTTGCACTGGCTTCGCCGCCGGCGGAAAAGTGCCGGTCGAACATGTACTCGAACCCGAAAACGCCACCGAGCTGAAAATAGGTATTGCTATCGGATTGTCCGCCTTTGGGTTTATCCTTGATATACTGGATCCCCGCTTTTCCTCCGTAATAGAGGTTGATCTTCCCCGACGGTTGATTCATGATGTAGAAACCGGAACCGAGATAGAGGTCATTGTGGTCGCTGCCGTCTTTTGAAACGTATCCGAGAGCGAGTTCCGGTTCGATCCTGAAGTCTTTTGCCGTATCGATCGGCATCCGAACAGACGAAGAGAGAGATGATTGGGAGGCTCCCGGCGTCGTGATGCCGACTCCGACTCCGATACGTGTCTGTTCTTCCGCCATTGCGCTTGTCACGAGTGCACCGCAAAGCAGTGTGGATGCAATAATTTTTTTCATGGATAATACTCCTGTGTAATTTAATGCGCTTTATAACATAAAAACGGTAAATGCTTTCCGAATGTTATTCATTTTCTTCAAACGTCAGGCAGACGGAGTTGATACAGTAACGCATCCCGGTAGGTTCCGGTCCGTCGGGGAAGACGTGCCCGAGGTGGGCATCGCATTTTGCACATCGGACTTCGATACGTGTCATACCGAAACTGCTGTCTTTGATCTCGCGGAGCGACTCGGCGCTGTAAGGTTCGAAGAAGCTTGGCCATCCCGTACCGGAATCGTACTTTGTATCGGAAGTGAACAAAGGAGCGTCGCAGCAGACGCAGTGATAGACCCCGTCACCTTTGAAATTATAGTATTTGCCGCTGAACGGTGCCTCTGTTCCGTGCTTTCGGCAGACCTGAAAGGCTTCAGGAGAGAGTTGAGAACGCCACTGTTCTTCCGATTTGACGATTTTTTCCATTGATACCGACCTTTGAGAAATGATTGAAAATATTTTGAAAAAGAGTTTGCCTGAAAAAGACTGTAGGACTTTTATGCTTTTGCGATTAAAGCAGAGGTTTAATACGGGCTGCGGGGGAGGCAGCCGCAGGTTTGCGGAATTATTTTCCGGCAGCGACGCGGTCTTTGAGACCTTTGCCCGCTTTGAACTTAGGAACCATCTTGTCCTGAGTCGTATAGGTTTTGTCCGTGCCGGGAACGGTACCGCTTTTGCCTTTTTGCAGTGAAGCCGTAAAGCTCCCGAATCCTACCAGTGTTACATCTTTTTGACCGACCAGCGCTTCCGTGATCGCCTCTGTAAATGCCTTGATCGCATTTTCCGCTTCCGCTTTTGTTTTGTAATCACCGTGTTTCTGAACCAGTTCGACAAATTCTGCCTTGTTCATTAGACGCTCCCAAGTTTGAATTTAACACCTCGCAAAGCCCATAAACAGCGCATTTACAGGCTCTCAAAGCTGTTCTGACGCTTACTTTATAATCTCTTTGCTTAAACTATTCTTCAACTAATGTTTTTTTATCGAAAAAGTGCTTCTTTTTACCGAAAACCGCCTATACATGGCCCGAAAAGAGCCTTGAAGAGAGGCTGATCATCGGAAGAAACCGAGAGAGGTGCATAAGAAATTTCAATTGTGAAAACCGCTTTTTCCTGACGGGCTTCACATCGCTGATGGCATCGAAGACATTTTGAAGATCGCGTTTCTCTTTTTCGTTCAAAGTACTCATGTTGTTTTCCCGAGTCGATTGATTTTGCGGACGACCCTGATAATCTCTTCATCTTCGAGCGTGCCGAGCATCTGCATCACGGCTCTTGCCGCCTGCGGTTTGGCGTTGCCGAGTTTCCAGTCCTGATAGGTCCGCATCGAGATACCGAGCCGTCGGGCCATCTCTTTTTGCGATATCTTTCTTCCGTTGGACTGCGCCTCCACTGCATTGTGA
>JALWNV010000201.1 GCA_027083665.1 Helicobacteraceae bacterium | reverse complement strand
CCTTTTCGAGCGGGACGTCGAAAAAGAGGTTGGGATACGAACCGACAAAGTCGAAAATATAGTCGGCCGTGTCTTTGGCCGGATTCAGCCGGGAGTCTTCGTCAAACATAAATGCCACATTGTCGTGCCAGCGGTTGATGACAACACTGAAAAGCATATCCTTTTCCCCTTCGGGCATCCGGATCCGCACATAGGCCAGATTGGAATTCTTGCCGTTGGCGTAACGGATAAACGCCGTACCGGGCCGGGAGACCGCGCGAAACGCCTGTATGAAATCCGCACGGGTTTTATAGGTTTTCGGCAGCGGCGGGTAGGTCTCTCCGGCACGAAAATAGTTCGCGGGATCGAAACGGATACCGCAGTCGTGCCGCAGATGGCTGTCGACGATATGCTCAGTGAACTCCCGCTTGCTGTCGCCGGTCGCGTACGCCACCGCCGTCGGCATCCGCGAGGGACGGTAGTAGAGCTTGTCTTCGACCAGGGTACTCAGGTTTCTGTTCCACGAGTAGAAAAGTTTCTTGCGCTCTTTTTCAGGCATGAAATCAAGAAAATAGCTCTCGCCCTCGACCCGCAGCCGGTCCATATAGCGGCGCACGTTGGTCTGGTGGCCGATATTGCCGTAGACATCGAACCCGGCGACAAGAGCATAGTAGATCCGCTCGAACAGCGGATAGTCGATCACCCACAGGGTTTTGGGAAGGTTCCCCAGTGCGCCCTTGTGCACCGAAGCGCTGTCGAAATGGCGGTAGACCGTCAGCAGCGGCGCATCATCGGCCTCTGCCCCCTTCCAGATAGCATCGTACCCCAGTCCCTTCGTGTAGACCGTCGCATAAAAGCGTTCGCGTTTCTTGTAAAAAGCGATGGCGCGATCGACGTACTCGTTGCTCAGAAGCCGATAGGCCGGAAAATCGCTTCCGACTTCCGTCGGGAGCGAGAGATCGGTCGTATTGAACGCCAGCAGGTTCGGGTATTTGAGGCTCAGGTCGTACCGGGGATCGAGGAACATCACCCAGAAGTGGTCGTTGATCACGTTGAGCGCAACCTGCCCCTTGCAGACCGGGCCGCGGATAAAGGTACGGATGATGTACTCGGCATGATCGAGTAAAAAGCCGTAGCGTACCTCCGGAGGGATCTGCGCGAAAGCGATGAACGGATTGGCCGAAGATTTCCGGTCGTAAGGCATCACATGCGGCGTCTCGATCCACGGCGTCCGGATAAAACGCTCCCGGATCCGCCGCATCTCTTCGGAGTTGAGCGTAAAGACCATATGGGTTTTGTGGACGATCGTCGAATGGATCCGGCGGAAGCGGTAATACATTCTTCCGTTTCCCGGATCGTCGTAGGGACGCAGCGTCGGAATGATGTCGACAGGCTGCGGGGACGGGGTACGCGAGCGCACGAGTTCGTAAAACTCGTCCGAAGTACCCTCGAAACGGATATGCGCCAAAAAGAGATGCTCGTAGAGATAGCGTGCCGTCATGACATGTTTGGGATCACGGCGGTTTAAAAACCGTTCCCACTCCCTGATCTGCACCTGTGCGGCCGCCGAGGGAGCCGTCATCCGCTTTTGCGCTTCGCCGCCGGGGCCTTTTGCCCCCTGCTGAAGCCACCGTGCGATCGTATCGAACTCCGCTTCGCTCAGCGGCGGAAACCCGTAAGGCATACCGCGGTCGGGATGGCTGTCGAGATAGGCTTCAACCTCGTCATGGTCTTTCGCACAGGTCAGTTCGTCGTACTCCGGCCGGAAATCACCTTCCGTTACGGGCATCCTGCGTTTCGCATCGAGCAGCGTGATCATCGTCGAGTCGTTGAATCGACCCGACACACTGCTGTGCGTCACAGAGTGAAATCCGTGCGAACGCTGCCACTGCGCGGTCGTCCGCGCGTCGATGAAGAGCCGGGTCGGATCAGCGGCGCTGATACGCTCGGCATTGTAGACAAGCGCTTTCGTCCCTCCTCGGTCGAGGCCTTCGTACGAGCTCAGTTTCAGCTGGCACGGCGAGTTGTAGCACGAATGGCAGACGACGCAGCGTCTGTCGAGGATCGGCTTGACATCATCGAGATAATCGACGTTTCTGCCGCTTTGGGCAACTTCCACCGGCGGCACCGGTTTCGGGGCGCATCCTCCCAGCATCATCAGCAAAACAATCCCGGAGACTATCATCCGTCTCATTCGGCAATCCCCTTTTTCACAAAAGTCTAACATAATCTTTCCCTGCTACAATAATGCAAACACTTTGGAAAAGAAAAAGTAATGATACGACTTTTAACCCTTTTGCTGCTGACCCTGTCGCTGTCCGCCGCCAATCCGAAGATATACTCGTCCATCGGCGATCCCGTCTATGCCGCTATTGTCCCGACCAAAACACTGAGCACATTCAAGACGTTCCGAGAAGACCGCGAGCTGTTCTCCTCTTTCGTGGCCGAGGCGGACGCCGCGAAAAAAGAGGGCCTCTGGATCGACAAATACCGTCTGCTTCCCAAAGCGAAAGCGCGTTCACAGCAATACCTCAAGACCCTGCGCCGTCTTCAGCGTATTCACGCGCAGATCTCCAAAATCGTCAAGGACGCGACGATGACGGCCATCAGAAAGCATCACGCCAAAACCTATGCCGCCATCAAGAAAACCCGTCACCCCGTTTTTCGTACCGACGCCGAACTTCGCCGAAACGCACAGCGGTTCGAAAAACAACTCAAACGCGAACGTGCCGCGGCCAAAAGGAAAAAAGAGCGTCGCTATGCCGCCTATTTGCGTTCTGCGAAAAATCTCAACGGGACATGGAAAGGCAAAAGCCGCAACAGCAAGGTCGTGTTCCGTTTCAAAGGCAATACCGTTTCCATCGTCAAAACCTCACCGAAACTGCAGCAGACACTCCGGGGCAAATGGCGTATCAAAGGCGACAATATGACGATCGACCTGCACTCCATTACCAATACCCGAAGCGACGGCATCCCCCACACCCGCAAATCCGACGTGACCCTGCCGATGCAGATCCGCAAAATCGGCAAACGGACACTGACGCTGTACGATACACGCCGGAAAGAAGAGATCGCCCTGTTACGCTGATACGGTATAATCCATTCCATGATGATACGTTTCTTCTTCTTTATGCCGCTGATATTTCTGCTGGCGGGATGCAGCGGCAAAGATGTCACTGTGGACTACGATCCCGGCTACGATATTGCCGCACACTGCTGTTTCAGTATCGCGCCGTCTGAAATGCGTTCGAACGACCCGCTCAACGCCGAACGCTTCGAGCGGGCGATCGAGGAACTTCTCCGGGAAAAAGGCTACCGCAGAGACGACCGCCGGGATGATTTCAAGGTTCGCTACTTTACCCGGGTAGTCGAAGACGTCCCCTCCAATGTCAGTATCGGCTTCGGCTTCGGCAGCGGCGGTCCGGGGATGGGAGTGGGTGTGGGCGGCACCAAACGCCTCACC
>JALWNV010000200.1 GCA_027083665.1 Helicobacteraceae bacterium | reverse complement strand
TATCCCGCCGCATCCTGCATGTCCGAGTTCATCGCACTGCGGATACCCGCGGCATCGGCGGCACTGTCGTACGGAGGCAGGAAAGCGGAACCGTTTTCGGCAACGGCGTTGTGAATCGTCTCCTTGAGCGCCGTCATCGCCGTTTTCGCTCCTTGGACTTTGTCCGCGGCATCCGTGAGAGCGGCGGCGGCATCATAGAGGTAGCCGCCGCTGCCGACGACGGCGTTCGTGACGCTGTCCATCGTACTTTTCGCCTGTGACAAAGCGCTCTTGAGCGCATCGAGCTTCTGATTGACCGTCGTCAGCATTCCGCTGTAATCGGTCGATCCGCAGCCCAGGGCCGACTCCATATCGCTTTGAATATTGTCCAGCTGCGTCAGCAGCGACCGTACCTGCAGGCGAATCTGTTCCTCCGTCGCGATCAGACCGTCCACATCGACGCCCGCAATGCCGCTGAGCAGATTCCCGTAGGTTTCAAGATCGAGCGCGTCGAGCGCGTCGGCCGTCTGACGCGCACGTTGTTTGAGCTCGAACGCACGCTGCAGCAGGCGGTTGTCATAGGTACCGCCGGTGATTCCGCAACCTGTATCGACGGCATCGCTCAAAAGGTTCTGCACCGCGTCAAACGCGTCCGACGCTCGCACCACCCGTGTGTTTACTTCGGTATTGAGCTGTGTCATTCTGCTTTTCGCTTCCGCAATCGCGTTTTGTGCCGTCGTAACGACGTTACCGACCGCATCGAGCCGTTCGATCCCCTGCTGCAGTTCATTTTCATATTCCTGAAGCTGCGTGGTGTTCGACGGTACGTCAAACAGCATGGCCGGTACCTCATTGTAGACTGCTTTGACATTCGCATCGAGTGCCGTATCGAGCGGGTCGAGCATCGCATCGGTCACGGCGGTCAAGCCGTCGGCGACAATCGCCGCCGCTTCGGCCGGCAGTGACCGGATCGGCGTCATCGCCGCGCTCGCCTGTACGAACGGATCGACCGGTGCGGCATCCGCCGCCGCCGTAATCGCCTCGCGCAGCCCGGTTTCGAAGAAATGTTCCATTCCCGCCCCGGCGACACTGTTGAGCAGGTCGAGCCTGTCGACCGTATCCCCGATCACACCCGCGACCGGCCCGCTGCCGCCGCTGCACAGCGACGACTGGACGGTGCAGAGAAAATCGTCGATCTGCTTGACACTGTCAGGATCGCTCACATCGATATGCAGATCCATATTGAGCGCACGCAGCCTGTCGAAATCGGCACTGGCACCGAAACTTACCTTGGTGCGGAGGTAGTTGATGAAGTCGATTCCCGAATTGACGTTGAGCACGACATAATCTTTCTCCATCGGATCGCCGAGAAACTGCGGGTTTTCGTTCCGCACATAGCGCCCGGCGTCATAATAGACCGGCAGGGCGATTCCGAAACCGGTATTGCCCCACGTGTACTCGGCCGTGAAGTCGTTGCCTTTCATCTTGTCCGCCAGATCGGCATTGCCGCTGTCGTCATCCGTGCCGGTCAACCCGCCCGGTAGCAGGCTCCTGGGCCGCATGATGGTCTGATCCGGAGAGGAAACGGTCTTGTTCGCCAGCCGCGCGTTCGCATGCAGCGCATTCCAAAACGGCAGAGCGACCGATCCGTTCACTTCGAACCAGCCGTCCGTCAGCTCCGTTCCTTTCGGCGTTTTCATCGCAATACCGCCGTCGAGCGCGGCGTCGAAACCGTGCGGCGTCTCCTCCGCATTGCTCGCAGGACGGTCGATCTCAACCCCCGCGTCGCCGGTGATCACAGCCTCCTGCGGATCGCCGGCGCTGCTCCAGTAGGCTTCCATTCCCAACGGCGCGCTCAGCGCGGCGAGATGGACGATATTGCCTACCCGCAGCCGCCGGCTCTGATCGGTACATGCCCCCAGCGACGGATCGGCGGGGTCGAACGCCATCGTCAGCAGGTCGATCGGCGTCCGCCACGCCGCGAACGTTTCACCGCAGTTGGGTGCGGAAGGATCGGCCGTACAGTCGCTGCGTACCACCTTCGCCCCGCCGACATGACCGCTGCATTCAAGCTGCATCGAGGTGAAAGCGATGGAGAAATCACCCTTGGAATTGCCGGGAGCGCCCACATGAAACGATCCGTCGATCCAGGTGTAGGGATCGAGAATGTTGTCGATCTGCCGAAACGCGAACCGTGTAAGGTCGAGATCGAAACCGTAGACGTTCGGTCCCGGAACGGCGTCGGTATTGAACGCACCCGTCACCCCGCCGGGGCGGATAACGTACTTGTTGCCCGCGTTGGAAGCAATCGCGTAGAAATGGCTGCTGTCCGACGGGCCGCCGAACGCGACATTCATGACATTGCCGCTGAGCAGTTCACCGTGGCCGGCATCGGGCTGCGAAGCGTTGGACGGATCGCTGTAGGTTTCCGGCCCCACCGTGATACCCGCCATGAAACCGTTGCCCCTCCGCGAAGCGGCATCGCCGAGCAGCGCACTCGTACCGGGCAGCCATGCACCCGAAGCGTCCTCCTCGACTCCGCGCATTCCCATGAGGTAGGCGACGGCGGGGACATCTCCGCTTCCGCCCGTGCCCAGCGCATCATATCCCGGCAGATAGAGCACGCCTTCGGCGGCGCTGTCATCACGCTCGAAAGCGAAACGTCCGGTCGTCGCGTCGTACGCCCCCCACTTCGTCAATGCGCCGAGCGTCCCGATACGTCCCATGACGCCGCCGTCGGTATTCATCCCGATAATCAGGCCGTCGAAGCTGAATTCCGATTCGGGGGCGTCCAGCGACGCCGGGCAGCTGCCGCAGTCCGATCCGAGGGTCAGGTCGTAGCCGCCGTAGGCCTTGGACATGCGAAGGGTACTGTCTTGCAGCGAAACGTCGAAGCTCTCCCATCTCGCAATGCTTTTGGGGTAGTGTGTCGGCCCCGTCCCGCTGTCGAAACCGAGCGCGCTGTCGGCTGTGAGCAGCCCTGTCGCCGTATCGATCGAAAAGGTACTTCCCGACCCCGCACTCGGCCGCGACAGCCGCAAATCGTTGCTCGGCGCTCCACCGTAAAATCTGCGGAAATCCCCGGCACCGTAACCGACATCGTAGGCGTAAGCCACCTCTTCGAACCCGCCCGTCAGTCCGCCAGGACCCAGTTCCAGCAGCCCGATACGCAGATACAGCGGCATCACCCCCGTATGCAGATAGGCGTCGGCATTGCTGCCGACCGTCAGGTCCCCATAATCGGCGACATAGTCTTTGCCTTCAACACTTACCGTCCTGGTTCCCCTCGGGATCGGACGTCCCGTCGTCACGTTACGCTCATGATAGGTGTTCCCCTCCGGCAGTTGCATTGTTGCCGTACCGAATGGTTTCGCTCCGCTGTCGGGACTCAGTTCGCTCTGAGGCACCGTCACATCCAGTCCCGAAATCTGTCCGCTTGTGCTTCCCGTGTAAATGGGTTCGTCAG
>JALWNV010000199.1 GCA_027083665.1 Helicobacteraceae bacterium | reverse complement strand
GATTGTGGACGCCTCTTACGTCCACCGCAATATCGAAGACGCGGAGCGGGAGAGCTTTACGCTTTATGGAATCGGCTATTCCGATTTCGCCGAGTTCAATGCCGACAACGGCTTCAACCTCAACTATGCCGAACTTGCCCTTTCATCGACGGTGGATCAGGCCTTCGACCTCGAGGGGGTGTTCCATTTCTCCCCCGAGGGGGTGGAGATCGAAGAGGCGTATTTTACGACGCGGCAGCTGCCGTGGAGCCTGCGTCTCAAAGGCGGAAAATTCCGCTCGGATTTCGGACGCCTCAACGCCCAGCATCAGCATATATGGGATTTTGCCGATGCCCCGCTGGTCTACAGCGCCTTTTTGAGCTCCGAAGGACTCAACAGTACCGGGGTGCAGCTGCAGTGGCTCGTTCCCGTTTCCTGGTATATGATGGCCGGGATCGAGCTGATGCAGAGCATGGAAGAGGGCAGTTTCAGCAACCAAAGTTTCGAGACCGATACCTCGAGTGTGGCGGCCGGTACGGAGCCCGCGCTTGTGATCGGCTATTGGAAAAACTCGTTCGATATCCGGGAGACGACGGTACTGATCGGAGTGAGTGCGGCCAAAGGGACGAGCAAAAACGAGGAGGCGGCGTTTGACGGTGAAACGAAGCTTTATGGGGCGGATCTTCTCGTCAAGTCCTATTTCGACAGCTACAGCTATCTGTCGTGGCAGAGCGAATGGCTCTATCGTGACAGTGACGGAACGCAGGTCGATTCCGGCAAGAGATTGCAGCTCAGACAAAGCGGTGCCTATAGCCAGCTCGTCTATGCCTACGACCGCAATTGGCGCACCGGATTTCGGTACGACGGTCTCTTTCACGATGAGCGAAACGGAATCACGGACAGTTCCGATCGAGACAGAGTGACGGTGATGGCGGAGTACAACCCCAGTGAGTTTTCGCGTCTTCGTGTACAGTACAGCCACGATGACGCCTTCGAGGATGCCGACGGGAAACGTCAGGACATCGATACGGTGATCTTCGAGGTCAACTTCGCCATCGGCGCACACGGCGCACACAGTTTTTGAGGAGGCAGGAATGAAAAAGATAGTCTTGGGGGTGTTCGTGCTCTTTTTGCCGCTGTTTGCCAAGGTGGAGGTGGCGGCGTCGTATCCTTACATCGCGGCACTGGTCAAGCAGGTCGGAGGAGCGAACGTTGAAGTCATCACGCTGGCAAAAGGAAACTGGGATCCGCATTTCGTCGTTCCGCGTCCGTCGCTGATCCGTCGGTTGGCCCGTGCCGACTTGCTGATTCTCAACGGTGCCCAGTTGGAGATCGGCTGGCTGCCGCCGCTGATCCGTCGGGCGCATAACCCGAAGGTCCAGCCCGGTGCCAAAGGGTTTCTCGATCTTAGCCGTGCGGTTACGCTGATCGACAGACCGGTTTCCGTCAGCCGGGCCGGCGGCGATGTTCATCCCGGGGGCAATCCCCACTACGCGACGGATCCTTTTGTGGTGCCGGTGCTGGCCGAAACTGTCGCGGCACGGCTTGAATCGATCGATCCCGGACATGCGTCGGAATATCAAAAAAACGCGGCGGCATTTCGGAAGCGGTGGGATCAACACCTGCAGCGCTGGCGGAAGGAGATGGCTCCGCTGAAAGGAACGGAAGTCGTGCAGTACCATGAACTGTTCAACTATTTTCTCAAGCGGTTCGGACTGGTGAGTGTCGGCAATATCGAGCCGCTTCCGGGGATCAGCCCGAGTTCGCGCCACACGATGGAACTGATCCGTCTGATGCGGACGAAGCGGGTGGGAATCATTTTGCAAGATGTCTATCACAGTCCGAAAACCGCCCGGTTCATTTCAGAGAAGACCGGGGCGAGGGTTGTCATGATGCCGCATGATGTCGGGGCTGTTCCTGCGGCCGATACGCTCGAGCACCTGTATGATACGATGATATCGAGGCTGGTGAATCCGTGATCGAACTGCTTGGTCCCGTCGCCTTTCTCGTGATCGTGCTTGTCCTGATTCATACCGGGTTCGGACTGCGCATCATCCGCCGGGGTATCATCTTCACCGATCTGGCCATCGGGCAGATCGCCGCGGTCGGTTCGGCACTGAGTGTAGGACTTTTTCACGGTGAATACCTCTACTTTCTGACACTCTCTTTTGCCATCGCCGGCGCGCTCGTCATCACGTACGCGGCCAACCGTCTGCAGCATATCGAGGCGTTTATCGGTCTGCTGTATGTGCTCGGCGCCGGCGGCGTGATGCTGGTGCTCAGCCAAACGCCTGAAGGGATGGAGCATTTCGGCACGTTGCTGGCGACCGATATCCTGTTTACGGACAGCGAAACGATCGTGAAAAGCACCGCGATCTATGCGGTGGTCGGGGCGATCCTCGTGTGGGGAGTTCCGCGGCTTCGGGGGACGGCCGCCGAACTTTTTTTTTGCGCTTCTGGCCGTAACCGTGACGTCCTCCGTGCAGATCGCGGGCGTCTTCGTCGTGTTCGTTCTGTTGATCGCCCCGGCTCTGATAGGGATACTGCTTTCGCCCCGTGATCCGTACTTCGTCGCGGTCGTCTGCGGGACGCTCTTCGGCATTGCTGCGATCGTCCTTTCTTATTACCTGGATCTGCCGACAGGCTATTCGATCGTTTTTCTCGGTGCGCTGAGTGCTCTTGCCGTTTCGTTCTTTCGGCCCGAAAGCAGGTGACGACGGAGCAGGGGTGCCGTTGGTTTTTCCGAACCCGTCTTTTTTTATGGAATGCGCTTTGTCATGGCAAAGCTCGCTGTAAAATCAGTTTCAGTTCCTGAAGCGCATCAATCGATGTTAAGTGTGGTATAATACATACATCTATAAGTATAAAGGTAAGATATGCAGACAATCGGCATACGCGATTTGCAAACAAATCCCGCGACACTGACAAAAGCGTTGGAATCGAAACAGTACACGATGATCACAAAAAGAAGCACTCCTATAGGCATTGCGGTATCGTTTGACGATGATATCCTGGCAAACGGATTGAAAACTTCGCTTCTGATAGACGGCTATAAAAGCGGAAATATCTCGTTGGGACAGTTGGCCAAAAATCTCAATATCTCCAAGCAAAAAGCGATGCATCTGCTCGATATGATGGGTATAGATTGCATTGAGTACGATTTTAAAGATGATATGCAGACCTTGAGCAAGTTTTTATGATTGTCGTCAGTGACAGCACGACACTGATCATCCTGGGTGATCTGGGAAAGTTGGTCTATCTGAGAAATATATTTTCTACTGTTTTTATACCGCAAAAAGTCTACGAAGAGATAAACTTCAAAAAAGATTTTGCGTTACCGGAGTATATCAAAGTGGCAGAACCAAAAGAGACAGAACAGCTGCAGGAGCTTAAAATGCTTTTGGATGATGGAGAGAGTGAAGCCATAGCTCTTGCATTGGAAAATCGGTTGCCGCTTATTATATTACTCCACCAAAAAATAATCTGAATAT
>JALWNV010000198.1:3469-14029 GCA_027083665.1 Helicobacteraceae bacterium | reverse complement strand
CAGATACTTGACATGCGGGATTTTTATGATCTTTTTTCGAAGGTCGCGTGCGATGTCCCAGATCGTCGCTTTTCTGTGATGTCTGTCGACATAGGTCGCCACAATCAGGAGATGATCGGTACCGCTTCCGGTACCGATACTCATTACCCCGGCCTCCGAACCGATGCTGCCCGAGGCACGAAGCAGGTCGTTCTCTTCTTTGATAATGGCCGATACCTGCTTCATGATTGTTTCGCTTTTTCCTATGGGAAGGTTCGAATCGGTAGTGATCCGGATGTTGACCGCCCCTGTATCCATCGGCGGCATCAGTTCCTGCCCTACCGTCGGCATCACGAATTTGACCGAAGCGATAAAAAGTGCGACCAGAACGAAGACCGAAACGAATCCCAACACTTTTGATGCGGTTACGGCGCGCACGATGTTGGCGAAGAAACCCTGTATGAGATCGTTCGCCCTGCCGATGATCGCGTGGAAAAAGGCTTCGCTTTTGAGCAAGAGAGGATGGTCGAGTGCCAGAATATACAAAGACAGCAGCGGCACGGCAACAATGGAGATGACATACGATGCCACCAGTGCCAGAAGCAGTGTCCCTACCAGCGGGGCGAATACCGTCTGGGGGTACCCGCCGACGAAGAGCATCGGGGCAAGGGCGATCATCGTCGTGATCGTACCGGAGAGGTCCGCGAACATAATTTCCCTGGTCCCGTCGAAGACCGCCGCATGGATCTCCTTGCCCAGCTCACGGTAGTGCCGTTCGATATTTTCCATCACCACCACCGTATCGTCGAGCAGCAGTCCGAGGGCGAGGATGATCGCCGTAAGGGTAACGACATCGAATTCTATGCCTACCAGCCACATCAGTGCCACCGTCGAGGCATACACCAGCGGGATAGTCACCAGTACCACAAGAATCTGGCGGAAACTCGCCAAAAAGAGAAAGACGACGATCGTGGACATCACAATCGCGTCTCTGAGTGACTCGAACATATTGGTCGTACTTTGCTCGATCGTATCTTTTTGGGTATCGCTGATCTCGAAACGGATATGAGGGTATTGCCGTCTGAGCGTTCCAAGCTGCGCTTCGATTTTTTCTATCGTGGTGATTACATCCGCTGAAAGCGCACGCTGCACCGCGATGGCGATGGCGGGCCTGCCGTTGCCGAAATAGGCCGCGCTGTTTTCATAGTGCCCGAAATAAATCCTTGCCACATCAGAGAGCTTCACATCGGGCGTGATGTTGAGCGCTTTGATTTTATCGACTTGGTCGCGTTTGCCTTTGGACATCAAAAGATAGCGATGCTCCTCGTTGCTCACGAACCCTACGGCGTAGTCGCTGTCATTTTTCTGCAGTGTCGCGATCACCTCTGCGAGAGAAAGGCGATAGGTGTCGAGTTTCGATTTATCGACAATAATCTGCAGCTCTTTCGCGTATCCGCCGAAAATATCGACATTGGCGACACCTTCGGTCTTGAGCAGCTTGTGTTTTATGCTGCCTTCCGCAAGGTCGCGGATATCCTCCAGGCTGAGCGTGCTTCCCTCTTTGGGAGAGAGGGATAGCACCGCCACAGGCGCAGTCGCTTCGGTGATTTTGATTATTTGCGGTTCTTTGATGTCTTTGGGCAGTCTGGATCGTATCTTGGAGACGGCATTGGTCACATCGTTGACGGCGGTATCGATATCTTTGGAGTAGTCGAATTCCGCCCGGATCACCGTCACTTCATCGATGGTCGTAGAGTAAGCACGCCGTATTTCATCGAGTGTGTAGAGCTCCTCCTCGACGGGCACGGCGATATTGCTTGCCATAGTTTTGGCCGATGAACCGGGTTCGACGATGACCACAGCCACTTCGGGATAGTTGGAATTGGGAAAAAGATTTCTGTGGATCTTGTTGTATCCCATGATTCCCATCATTAAAAAAAGTGCAAGAAAGGAGAGGATGATATGCGGTTTTTTCAGCAGCCGTTCCACCCAGGTGACAGATCCCTCGCTAGTGTTCATGCTTTACTCCGACGACGGCGACGTTATCGTACGCAGGCAGTGCAGAGAGTTTGGACTCGCTGGCACTGGCGACCGGTGATGCGGGACAGGCTTCGAGCAGTACACGGTTTTTCCCATGCAGCAGTACCTCCACCTTCTTCGGCGTGAACCTGCCGTTTCGGTAAACCATCACATAGTCAGCGTCTTTTTTGTGTACGATGGTCGTGTCCGGCAGGATACACCCTTCGGCTTTCCGTGTCAGCACGTTTGCATTGATAAAACTGCCTGCGGGAAGTGCCAGTACCTCATTCAAAGCCGCTTCGGCTTCGCTCAAACCGTTCCGGGCACTGGGATAGATCGATCTGACATGCCCGATCAGCCGATTGTCATAGAGAACTTCCTGCCCTTTTTTGACAGGCGTATCCGCTGTGGGTGCATAGGAGAAAAGCAGTTTTTGCTTTTTATCGTGCATTGTCAATACCGGTTTTCCCGTGACGGCAAGGTCTCCTCGGTGCAGAAGCACCCGGTCGATTACACCGTCGAAGGGAGCTTTGATTTCGAGATAGGAGAGCTGATGGCGAAGCTGGGCGATTTTCTGCCGGGTGCTTTCGACAGCGGAACCCTTCATATCCATGGCGACCTTTGATGCGGTGAACGTCTCCCTGGAGATACCGCCGATGTCAACGAGCTTTTTGTTCCGTTCATAGATGCTCTGTGCCAGTGCCAGATCGCTTTGCTGTGCCGTCAGTGTTTTTTGAAGCGCATCGATATTGGAGCGGAGCTCAAAAGAGTCGATGCGTACCAGCAAGTCGCCTTTTTTTACCTTTTGTGCCTCCCGAACCGTCACTGTCTCCACATATCCGGGCAGTTTTGTCGACACTGCGATACTTTTGTCCGATACAATCCGGGCCAGTACGGACCGCTTTTGTTTCAGAACACCCTTGCTTCCTTTCACCGTGGAAATCCACAGCGTATCGGTGCTGGGTGCCGGCTGTTCTTTGATTTGTGCTTGCCGTTCATCAAGCAGACTCTTTCCCTTTGCAAGCAATACGGCGACCGCTGCAAGCGACACCGCCAGGACGATTCTTTTTTTGTTCATTTTTCCACTCCCTTTTCCAAGAGATAATCCATATAGTATTTCTCTTTTTTATAGTTGTATTTGCTCTGGATACGTTTTGCTTCGACCAGATGTGTCTGGCTCTTTGCATAGAGCAGATCATTGATCGTCGCCACGCCGCTTCGGTAACGCACGCTCTCGATTTTTTCGCTCTCTTTTACCAGGGTATACTGCTTGATATTTGCCTGGTACTCGGCATAAGCCTGTTTCATCTTCTCAGAGGCTGCCGTCAGCGATTTGCGAAGATCCAGCAGCGTCTGCTGCTTCTTGAGGTCCGCCTCCAGTCCGGCAATCTTTGTCTTTTGGACGGCAGCACCGCTTTTTCCGAAGTCAAACAGCGACCATTTGGCGCTCACTCCGATCTGCCAGGTTTCCTGTGAATTGAAATCCCCCGGATACTTGTTGGAGCTGTCGTTGTACCCGTAGTTGTACCCGTAGTATGAATTCAAAGCGATCTGCGGATAGTATTTTGAGCGGCTCTTTTCCACCATTTTTTCGGCCTTTTCGATCTCCAGCTCTGCCATGCGCACTTTTTTGAGAGTGTCTGCATTGTTCAGGAGATCCTCTATGGCGTATTTCGGTTCTTCTACCGTGACATCGACGGGTTGAATCTCCTCGATATGCTTTAACCCTACAAGTGCTGCCAATGCGGCTTTTGTCATGGTGATATTGCCTTTGATCACCGTTTCGTAAGCGAGGTTTCCGTAGAAGTCGTTTTGTGCTTTGAGCAGATCGATTTGCGCTTTTTTGCCAAGTGCGACCTCTTTTTTGACAACGTCTGTCAATTTTTTCAGGGCATCGACATGCTGCCGCTGTGCCTGCAGCATCTCCTGCAGCGACAGGATCGAAAGATACAGTGATGCCACATTGTAGGCGAGCTGCTCTTTGGTCAGGGCGAGCCTGTTTTCAGAGAGTTCTGTCGCGATGGAATCCATTTCCACCTGGCTTGTCTGTGCAAAACCTGTAAAGAGGGGAACCGTATACATGATACCCGTCGTAAAAAGATCGGTTGTTGTCGGTACACCGGCCGGGTCGCTCAAAATACTCGCGGGTGTCAGCGGTGCCAGTGTCCGGGGAAGGTTGTAGTGCATATAGCTGCCTACGAGATCAATGCTTCCAAGGTGTCCCGCCCGGCTCTCATCGCGCTGCGCCCGGGCCAATGCTGTCTGTGCCTTGCTCTTTTGCACTGCCGTACTGTGTTCGAGGCCATACTCGATTAATGTCTCAAGACTGAACGTATCGCCAAAGAGACCGGAAGAGTAAATGGCAAACGCCATCATCGTGAAAGAGACGTATTTTTGCATGCTTGCACTCCTGTAGAACGTGCAATCATAGCGCTCTGCTATGAATTCAATGTGAACTGCGGTATACGCCGAACATAAGGCACCGCTGAAAACCCTATTACGGATCTCATAGGGTTTTCATAGAAATGGACAAAAGACTCCGGCGTATCGACAGCGGAATATAGGCAACAGAAAATCATAAGTTATATTTATGTAAAATAGCTCCGGAAGGAGTCTGTTATGCGAAAGATGATACTGCTGATGTTATGTCTGGTGCCGGCTGCCTTTGCCGGGCAGACCTATACCGATACGAGAACGGGACTGATGTGGCAGGACAATGCCGTTTCGGCCGAAACCAAAATGTCCTGGCCGGAGGCGGTCGATTACTGCGATGCGCTGAAACTCGACGGCTACGACGACTGGCGGCTGCCGAATGTCAAGGAACTTTATACCATCGTTGACCTGCGACGAGAAGATCCGGCCCTGATCCCGGGCTTCCGTTACCGTGCCTCCAAAGATTACTGGAGCGCGACGCAGGTCGTCGGAGACCGAGATGATGCCTGGCTGGTCTATTTCGAGGACGGTCAGATCAACCACTATTCAAAAACGCGCGAACGCCATGTGCGCTGTGTGCGCCGCATCGAACAAAAAAAACCGTAACCGTTCAGGATGTTTCCGAATCGAAAAAGTCGAACTTTTCGCTATCGGGGCGCTTTGCGCGGTACATCGCGATATCGGCATTCCTGAGCAGTGATTCCAGGCGGGTATGGTGATCGCTCGTCAAGGCGATACCGATGCTGATACCCGTCGAGATTGTCGTGTCGTTGATATGCAGAGGAACGGCAATATTCTGAATGATTTTCTCCGCGACGGTTTTTGCCGCGGCCTTTGCCGCTTTTATGTCTCGGGGCAGGGCGTTCATCACCAGGATGAACTCGTCGCCGCCGATTCGCGCGAGTATATCTTCCGCTCTGAGATGTTTTTTCAGCCGGCGGCTTAGCTCGATGAGCAGTTTGTCGCCGATATCGTGTCCATAGGTGTCGTTTGTTTCTTTGAAGTTATCCAGATCGAGAAACATGAGTGCGAGATGGGAGGGATGGCGCTTGAGATGTTTGAGCGATTCTTTGAGTTTTTCGAGCAGCAATGAACGGTTGGGCAGATCGGTCAGTGTATCGTAATTCGCCCGATGCCGTACAGCTTCAAGGGTCTGGATATGTTCCGTCACATCGGTCATGATCCCGATGCCGCCGATGATATCGGTTTTTGTTTTGAAAACGGCTGCGGCTTTGATATGAATCCAAAGCGGCGGATTGTCCCGCAGTTGCAGTTCGTCTTCAATTTCAAAAGGTTCTTTCTGCAGGGCCTTTTTCAACACCGAAAGTATTTCCGGTTTCCGAAGTGCCTGCAGGTTCGCATCGTGTACGGTATCGCGGGGAAGTCCCGTCATTTTGAAAAAGGTCTGATTGGCTTCGATCAGGTTCAAATCCGGATCGTAATAGAAAACCGCTGCGGGAGTATTGTCGAAAATGATCTGCAGACGGTTTTCGCTTTCTGCGAGTTTTTCGGTGGCTTCTTTGTAGTGACAGCGTATTTCCAGTGTTTCCCGCTGGTTATGATAGAAGCGGTTGGCGATAAAGACCAGAACGGCGAGGAACATCAGGGTCAGCAGTGCTTCGAGCAGATAGATTTCACTGGTTTCGCTCAGCAGACGAAAAAACAGCGCCATCAGGATACTGCCGATAAATATTCCGGCGGAGATTCTGTCTGTCGAAAGCGAATTGACGCCGCCGGCGGTGACTCCGGCGACGATAAAGATATCGTACGCCGGATACAGCGGTCTGTTTTCGGGGAAAAAATAATAGACGCCGAACGCCCAGACTGCGGCGGCGATCGTCACAAAGAAGCGAAAGCGTTTTTGCCAATGCCGTAAAGAGCGGCGCGAAAAATCTGTGGTGTATTTCCTGATTTCGTTAAAGCGGATAAAGCTGACGGCGATCATAACCGCCAGCCATGCCAGCAGGGCATTTTTCGGGGCGGTAGGGGAAAGGCCGTAAACGAACAGTAATGCGGTGTAAATCGAGGCAATCAGCGAAAAACGCAGATCTTTGTAGAGTATATCCGACAGCTCTTTTTCAATACGTACTTGTTTTGTGCCTTCTGTCATACTAATCATTATAGCGATGAAGGGTGAAATATTTACTTGTGTGATGCGGCATTGCGGTATAATTGTGCACTCGATGATCAAGTGACGAAGGGGAGAGAATGAAAAAAATGCCGGCCGGGCTCGTTCCGGTAGTGATTGCATTGTGTCTGGGCGGATGTACGCAGGAGACACAGAACAAATTCGGTCACAAACTGCAAAACTGGACCGGCATCGACGGCGTTGTCGATGTCTACAGCGGCGGAAAGGTGATGATCCGCTATATCAAAGTCGACAAACTGACGACGGGCAAAGGTACCGATGACGGTGCGGTGCGTCCGTATTGCTACGGTTACGGTTATATCGACAGCAATCAGAACTATCGGGTCGATAAAGGTGAGAAGAAGGTCTATTTCCGCCTCAGCGAATATTCGACGCAATACACTTACTATGAAAATCCCGAAGGCTGATTTTGGACGTTGTCACGCTGTTTAAACACCTGATCGAACGAAAGAGCGAGACGCCCGATGACGGCGGTATTCTTGATTTCGTTGAAGGCTACCTGGCGGATTTCACGCCGGTGCGTATCGATAGGGAGGGGGTGAAGAATCTCTTTATCTACCGAAAATTCGGCGAGGGGGAGCATCTGTGCTTCGCCGGGCATGTGGACGTCGTTCCCGCCGGGGAAGGATGGAAAACCGACCCGTACGAAGCGGTTGAGAAAGACGGCTGTATCTACGGCCGCGGCGCGCAGGACATGAAAAGCGGTGTGGCGGCGTTCATGCAGGCGGTCAAAGAGGCGCAAACGTTCGGCGGCACCCTGTCGCTGCTGCTGACGTCGGACGAGGAGGGACCCGCGAAACACGGCACGGTTGAAGTGCTCAGATGGCTTGAGGCCAACGGTATGCTTCCCGATGCCGTCATTGTCGCCGAACCGACGTGCGAGGAGCGCTTCGGCGACGCGATCAAGATCGGCCGCCGCGGTTCCGTCAACGGTGTCATTGAAAAGATCGGAAAACAGGGCCATGCGGCCTACCCGGAAAAAGCGACGAACCCCATCCATAAAGTCGCCCAGGTACTGCATCGTATGGCGGGAGTCGATCTCGACGAGGGCGATGAGAATTTCAGCCCAAGCCAGTTTGTCGTCACCGATATCCGTGCGGGAATGGAAGTGACCAACGTCACACCGGGAAAGCTGAAGATGATGTTCAATGTTCGCAACAACACCAAAACGACCAAAGAGGATATTGAGGCGTTCGTGCACCGCTATTTCAAGGAGATGGACTATTCGCTGACACTCGATCAAAGTGCCAGACCGTTCGTGACAGACCCCGACACGAAGGTGGTACGTACCATTGATGCCGCGATTGCCGAGGTGACGGGGATCCGCCCGAAACATTCGACGGCCGGCGGCACGTCTGATGCAAGGTTCATCGCCGAATACGGCATCGACGTCATCGAATTCGGAGTCGTGAACGATACGATCCACGCCCCGAATGAATGTACGACCCCCGAACAGGTGGAAGGACTGTACCGCGTATTTTTCAGAGTGATAGAAACGTTCTGAGAGAAATGAAACCACAATGCAAGGAGTGAAATATGCGTCTGTTTAAAGTGATGCTGGCGGCAGCCGTCTTGTTCGGCGGAGCGGTTTATGCAGGAAAAGGACCGTGCGAACTTTCGCAGCACGGGGCGGTGAAGGTGGGATGGAAAGCCTACAAGACCCCGCTCAAGATCGGTGTCGGAGGAACGTTCGGGAAGGTCGAGTATGCCGCGGCGGCATTGTCCGGGCACAGTTTCCGCGATATTCTTGTCGGCTCGGAAGCTGTAATTGATCCCGCATCGGTCGATTCGAAAAATACCGGACGGGACCGGAAGCTTGTCCGCTATTTTTTTGAGAAGATGGCCGGCGAGAAGATCAAAGCCGAGATCGTCGATATCAAGGCGGAGAAGATTGAACGCGGCAAGCCGAAACTGGGCGTCGTTACCGTTGCGGTGACGATGAACGGTATGACAAAAAAGGTTCCTATGCGCTATCGCTATTTCAAAGGGGTGATGACAGCCGAAGGGACGATCGATCTCGCCGACTTCGATGCTTTGGGGGCGCTGGCGTCGATCAACAAAGCCTGCTTCGACCTGCATCAGGGCAAGACATGGAGCGATGTCACCGTCACGTTTGAGATGCAGATCTCGGCCACGCTCTGCCATCCCGCCGCGAACTGATCAAGACGGCGGTTTCTCTTCATTTGCGAGGATAACGGCGCCGACCCGCCGTTCGTCTTCCCGGATATATCCGAGCAGCGTTTTCGCATTTTCCGAATAACATACCAGATGTTCTTCGTCGATGTATTTCGTATTCTTCCGCTGCAGCCTCAGGTAATCTTCATTATGATAGTACGAGAAGAGGACTCCGCTATAGAAAAAGTGCCGTTTGTTGAGCCATTCGACGAGGGTATCGATCTGCGGGATATGGTGCAGATTGATATCGGCGTAGACCATGTCGCAATGTTCGGTATGCATCAGATCGATCAGATCGTCGAGCGACGTTTCGTCGGGCAGAGACTCGACGATGATATAGCCGATGCCGATCGCCGTGTTGAAACGGTGCGAAAGCGGATGGCGGTCGGGGTTCGGCGGCGGGCTGTCGAGCTGTTCGATTCCGGCTTCGCGATAGACTTTTTCGATCATCGTTGCGTACTGTTTCGGCGGCAAAAGATAGCGTGGATGTTTGTCGAATACCAAAAACGCGACCATACCGCCGCTGCGCCGGGGGGCTTTGAGCCTGTGCTCGATCTCCATCTGTGAAGGGACTTCTCCCAAGATAATGGCCGTTTCGATCATGCCGTGCGAGAGGTTGGCTTTTTGACTGTACGGATGCAGCATCAGGGCTTCGCCGTAGATGGCATCGAGCTTCAGCTGTCGTGCCGTTTCGATGATTTTTTTGAACATCCGGTTCATGATGCCCATCTTCTTGAATGCCGGGTCGACGGCGGCGATGGCGATTTCGGCGATATTCGAGCGTGAAGAGATGACCAGTGCGAAGTGGCCGACCACCTGTACACCGTAGAGCGCGACGATGGAAACGACTTCGCGGCGGCGGTTGAGTTCACGGATCTTCGCGGGATCGTAAAACTGGGATTTGAAGTAGGTGTAGTGATAGTTTTTATAGATCAGTTTCGCGATGCCGTCGGCGTCGGCATCCTCGAAACGGCGTACTTCAAGGCGTGCAAGGACCGTGGCCTTGTCCGGTATGGTCGTGGAGACCTTTCCTGTCTTGATGTCGTAGGGCCGGGTGAAGGACTGAACGACGCTGAAACGTTTGCCTCTGTTCTCGAGCATGGTGAACCAGAAGCGGTCGACGAGATCGTAAATGCGGAAGAACCCTTTTTCATGTTTGGTGGAGCGGTCGACGGCTTCGCGTGTAAACGGGGTGAAATCAAACGGCATTCCGCTGTCTTCGACGTCGATTTGCAGCTGGCGCGAGGTGATGAGAAAACGGACGGTAATGTCGATGTTCTCCGTTTTTTCGTATGCGTGCATCACAACGTTTTCGATCAGGTTCTCGAGCGCTTCGGAGAGCTGTTCGGGAGCGCGCAGCGGCAGGATCGCCTGCAGGTGCCGGTAGGCGTATTTGAGGATTGAAAAGTGGTTCTTGTTCGTCAGGCGGACTTCGATGAGGTCACGCATCGTTCAATGCTCCGACGGCGGCAAGCGCCATGATCTTCATCCCGATTGCGAGGGCATCGTCATCGACATCGAAACGTGCATTATGTTGTGAAACGCAGGTGCCCTTTTCCGGGTTGCAGGTGCCCAGCCGGAAGAAAGCCCCGGGCACGATCTCGAGATAGCGCCCGAAATCCTCGCCGCCCATCACGGGATCGACGAGATCGATAACGTTTTCTTTTCCGATTACCGCTTCGGCGGCCCGGCGCAGCCGGAAGCCTCCCCTGGGGCCACGGCGGCCGGTCACCAGGCCCGCGCGCCGCAGGTCCTGGAAGATCTGCTCGAGGAACCGGGCGGGCACCCCCTCCCGTTCGGCGAGC
>JALWNV010000198.1:0-3459 GCA_027083665.1 Helicobacteraceae bacterium | reverse complement strand
TATCGTTGTTACGCACTTCGGGAGAACCGAATGTAAAGTTGAAACGATAGGTCGCATGCATCGATTCCGCGATACCTTTGATAGAGATCTCCATCATTTCGGGGATGGAATGGCGTACGTCGTGGTTGACGGTGCGTACGGTGCCGCACACTTTGACGTGGTCGCAGATAACGTTGGGCGCTTTGCCGCCTTCGATGGTGCCGAGTGAGATGACGGCCGGGTGCAGCGGGTCGATACGGCGCGAGACGATATGGTTCAGGGAGGTGACAGCCATCGCCGTGACCAAGCTGGCGTCGACCCCTTCGTGCGGCCGGGCCCCGTGGGCGCTTTTGCCGAAGATTTCGATCTCGAACGTATCGGCGGAGGCGAGCATGACCCCGTACTTGTAGCCGATCTGTCCCGTGGGCAGGTAGGGGTAGGCGTGCAGGCCGAAAATCGCTTTCACCCCTTCGAGTGCGCCGTGTGCGATCATCTGCGAACTACCGCCGTCCGTGATCTCTTCGGCAGGCTGAAAAATGAAACGGATATTGTGTTTCAGCCGTTCTTTGACACGGTTGAGCGCCAAGGCCGCTCCGAGCAAGACGGCCGTATGCGAGTCGTGTCCGCACGCATGCATCACCCCCGGTTCGCGTGAGGCGTAGGGGGCTTCGGTCTGCTCCTGGATGGGCAGGGCGTCGATATCCGCGCGCAGTGCGACGAACGGGGCATTTTCGTCCGCGACAAGGTCGGCGATCAGCCCGTAATTGTCCTCAAACTCCCGCACGGCGAAGCCTTCGGCTTCCAAAATACCCTTGATAAGATATTTCGTATGCTCTTCGTGCCCCGAGAGTTCGGGGTGGGCATGCAGGTCATGCCGCAGATTGACGACCCTTTCGTTGATATTGTCGATGGTATCAAACAGTGTTGCGATTGTCTCTTCCATGGTTGTCTCCTTTTGGAGGTGCCCTTTGTTCAATTATATTCCGAGCTGATTGAAAGAATTCTTTTGTCCGGATCGCCTGAGGATGTTTTTGGATAAAATGCTGTACGAAAAAATTCACATATCAAGGAAAAATACATGCAGATGATTCATACGAAAAAAGCGCCGGAGGCGATAGGACCGTATTCGCAGGCGGTTAAAGTGAACGGTATGGTTTACACTTCGGGACAGATTGCATTGACACCGGAGGGAAAAATGCTCGATCTCGATATCCGCATACAGACCGAACAGGTCCTGGCGAATCTCCGCCATGTCCTCGAAGCGGCGGGCAGCGGACTGGACAAGGTTGTCAAAACGACGATTTACCTGGCTGATATGGATGATTTTGCGACGGTCAACGAACTGTATGCGGGCGCTTTCGGCGACCATAAACCGGCGCGCTCCACCGTCGCGGTCAAGACGCTGCCCAAGAATGCCCTGGTGGAGATCGATGCGATAGCACTGGCGGACTGAAACGTCCGGGTCGGAAGGTGTGCCGTTTCTTCGACGGGGGATATTTTTGTTGCCGAAACTCTGTGTGAAATGAGCGTTGTTCCCGGTACAAAAAACGAGTTATTCGACTTTCATGATTTGAATGTTGTATCTTGACTTGAACGTTATCGTTGAAACACTCTTCGGGATAGTAGCCAGGTATAACGCCGTCGACTTATAGCTGTTTACGGAACCTTCTCTGATATGATAGAGAATAAATAAATTTCCGGAATCGAACTCATAGTAAACCGGCTTTATTTCTTTGGAGATGTTTGATGGCTTCGTCATGATGGCAATAACCGAGTTTTTGGTGAAATTTACTTTATCGATTTTATTTTGCATGGTCTTTGAAACACCAAAGTATTGATCGAACTCCTCCTGACTCGTCACCGCCAGATGTTTGAAGTTATAGTTATCGTCGAATGTGATGGTATTCTTCGGAAAATATCCCTTGAGCTCTTTAATTTCGATCTTCTTCTTTTCGGTACCCATGTCTCCGGATCGATCCTGTTCTTCCGAATGTACGGTATTGCAGCCCATCACCAAGACAATGATAAACGCCTTTATTGCCGGAAGTGGGTTCAAATTTCATCCTTTTTCCATTTCGGTTCACTCTATCTTCACCTTTGCCGGCGATTGTAGAATAATATAGTACGATCATTCTTCAGCGCATCACAGATGTTCATAATTATCGCACTCAGTACCTTAAAGCCGGTGCGGGGCAGGGCCTTGATTGCCTTGATTGCAAGATGAGATGCACTGCCTGTTTGACATAGGGCTGCCGGGCCATCCGATCGACCCGCCTTGCAACGCAAACCCTTTTTGGCTATAATTCCGCCACCAAAAGAACAGGAACCTCTCTTGAAGACTGAGAGTGTAACCAGAGGGGCGGGTAAGACGGCGGTATGCGTACCCCGCACGCTCCTCCATCCAGACGCTAAAAGGTCTGATCGTACGGATTGTCACGTTTTTGATGCGGTGGTCACGCTCTGAGTCTTCAAGTCGGGATTCTTTTCTATTTTATCCAAGGATACGTAATGTACGCAATCATCAAAAACGGCGGCAAGCAGTACAAAGTACAAGAGGGTGATATTCTTCTTCTTGACAAAATGTCGCTTGAGCCGAAAGATACGGTCGAGATCAAAGAAGTGCTCGCAGTGAACGCCGGTGAACTCAAGACAGGCGCTCCGTATGTCGAGGGGGCGGTTGTCACGGCCGAGGTCATCAATGAAGGCCGCGAGAAAAAAGTGACGATCTATAAGAAGCGCCGTCGTAAAGACAGCAAACTCAAGCGCGGCTTCCGCCGCAGTTTCACACGCGTTCGCATCACCAAGATCGCCGCGTAAATCAGGGCAGGAGTAAACAATGGCACACAAAAAAGGTCAAGGTAGTACACAGAATAACCGTGATTCGGCGGGTCGCAGACTCGGTGTGAAGAAATTCGGCGGCGAGTTCGTCAAAGCCGGCAATATCATCGTCCGCCAGCGCGGTACGAAAGTTCATCCGGGCCGCAATATCGGTATGGGCAAGGATCATACGCTTTTCGCACTTGTCGACGGTGTCGTCGCGTTCGAGCGCAAAGACAAGACACGCAAGCAGGTTTCCGTTATCCCTGCCGCTTCGTAAACCACCCACTTTCGATTCCCGCCCGGCGGGATCGTTTTCCAATCCTTCATTTAACAATGTGCTTTATCGGGTCGAAAAAGCTTTTTGTTAAGTGAAAAGTTCAGACGATACGGGTGCAAATGCCCGTAGCTCACCCGAAACTAACCCGAAACTCACCCATAAAACTAAGGAAATATCATGTTCGTCGATCATATAGAACTGGAACTCTCATCCGGAAAAGGCGGTGCGGGCTGTGTCGCTTTTCGCCGGGAAAAATTCGTCACCAAAGGCGGCCCCAACGGCGGCGACGGCGGCCGAGGCGGGGATGTCTGGTTCAAAGTCGACAACAACACCCACACGCTGGCGCATTTTCACGGCAAGCACAAGATGGCGGCGGAAAACGG
>JALWNV010000197.1:1366-3515 GCA_027083665.1 Helicobacteraceae bacterium | reverse complement strand
CCTTGATGGCATCGAAAAGCCGTTTGTTGCCGTACAACACCGCATCGGCGATGGTGAAATCCTCGAAAGCGTACTGGTTCTGCCCCAGCACGCCGACTTTGAGGCCCGGCTCGATGGAGACCTCGCCCTCGTACTCCTTGTCCTGACCGCTGAGGATCTTCAGAAACGTCGTCTTGCCCGCACCGTTGGCCCCGATAAGACCGTAGCGTTTATGAGGATCGAGCTTGAGATTGATGTTTTCAAACAGCACACGGCTGCCGAAACGTTTGGTGAGATTTGTTACCTGTACCATGGAATTCCGCTTTGTAATTTTTTCGCGATTATACCATAACGGTCACGTCCTCTTCGCACAGCATTTTTTATATTTTTTACCGCTGCCGCAAGGGCAGGGTTCATTGCGTCCGACGGCGGCTTCATACAATTTCCCCGATTCGTAGTACCACACACCGCCGAGGCGCGCGAACGTACTCTTTTCATGATGCACCGCGATCACGCCGTCTTGACGATAATAGGCTTTGAACTCCACCGTCGCTTCGCCGTCATGCTCCCGCGACGACAGGATATGCAACCCCAGCCACTGCGTCGTTGCGGCATGCTCCGCGATCAATGCGGCATCTTCGGCCACCCGGTGCCGCGGCACCGTTGTTGCGACCAGATAGTCTCCCCGCCCCAGAACATACGCCGTATAGCGCGAACGCATCAGCGCTTGCGCGTCCGGGGCCTGCCGGCGCCCCTCGATCAGCGCGAGACAGCACTCCGCCGTGCTTCGGTGCGATCCGCAATGACAATTCATCAAAATCCTTTCGTCCGTTTGTTATAATCATATCAAAATTTTTAAACAAGGAGATGCATGCCGTTTTCGGACCTGCCTTCGGCTGCGATCCTCGATGCGCTTCCCGATGCCGCCGTCATTCTCGAACCGACAGGTCGCATTCTCCACGCCAATACGGCTTTCGTGCGGATGCTCGGCATCGAACGCCCTGAAGCCGAAGGAAAAGATATCACCCTTTTTCTGAAAAATCCCGATACCTTCAGCACCTGCGTAGCCCAAATGGAGCGATCCGGTATCTGCGAAGAACACGAAGCCCTCTTTCTCCAGACCGACGGGCAGGCCGTCCGTGTTTTCGAAAGCTTTCGTCCCCTCGGTAACGGCAGCTCCGCCATTCTCGCCGTATTGCGGACATTCAGCCGCCTTGAAAACAGGACCGAAGCGCTCGAACGCGCCAACATCGCCGCCAGCGAAGAGCTCAGCAGTACGAAGATGCAGCTCGAAGAGCTGCTGAGCATGATCCGAGAGATCATCTGGTATATCGACGACAAAACGATGAAAGTGCGCTATGTCAGTCGCGCCGTCGAATCCGTCTTCGGGCTCTCACGGCAGGCTTTTCTGGATCAGCCGGACCTCTGGCAGCGTATGGTCTGCAAAGACGACCGTATCCGGGTCCAGCGCTTTTTCGAACAGATCCAGACCGACGGCGGGCAACAGTCGATCGACTTCCGCATCCAACGTTCCGACGGGGAGATCCGCTGGCTCAACAACCGCATCTCCTACCATGCTCAGCTGCACCTCTTTATCGGGATCACACACGATGTCACCGACAGCAAAAGCAGCAAGGATCTTGTCGAATTTCTCGCCTATCACGATCCGCTGACCCAGCTGCCCAACCGGATTTATCTCAAAGAAGCGATCGAGAACATGATCGGCCACGGCAAAACGGACGGATTGCATTTCGCCCTGCTCTTTCTCGACCTCGACAATTTCAAGTATATCAACGACGCAATGGGCCATGAAGTCGGTGACGACATTCTCGTTCAGATCGCCAGACGCATGAGCGGTGCCGTGTCGGACAAAGCCGAAATCATCCGTTTCGGCGGCGATGAATTCATCGTTTTGCTCGCCGGAATCCGGGACCGCTCCGATATCGAACGCTGCGGCGACACCCTGCTGCAATGCTTCAAAGAAGCCTTCTTTATCCGGGATGAGGGATTCTTTCTCAGTGCCTCCATCGGCATCGCGCTCTACCCCGATGACGCCGATACGCCCAGCGATCTCATCAAGCGCTCCGATACGGCAATGTACGCCGCCAAACGATCGGGCAAAAACCGCTACCAGTTCTACCGGCGGGAAATGGATCGGGTGCTGCAGGAG
>JALWNV010000197.1:0-1356 GCA_027083665.1 Helicobacteraceae bacterium | reverse complement strand
TTTTGCAGATCGAACAGCGGATCCGCGAAGGGATCAAAGAGGGGTTTTTCCGGCTGCGGTACCAACCGTTCGTCGACGCCGAGACACTCAAGCTCAAAGGATTCGAGGCGCTGCTGCGTTATGAACATCCCGAAGGAGTCTCCCTTTCGCCCGCACAATTCATCCCGGTAGCCGAACGTACCGGCGACATTCTCAAACTCAGTGAATTCGTCTTCCGCCACTCCTGCGCGTTCAGCCGGCGTATTATGGAGGTTACCGATACCTGGCTGCCCATCTCGATCAACCTCTCCGCACGCCAGTTTCAGGACAACAAGCTGCTCAGTACCCTCAGCCGCTGCCTCCGAAGTCGGCAAATACCGGCACAGGCACTCGCACTCGAAGTGACGGAGTCGATCGTCATGCGCGATATCGATACCGTCCGCACTCAGCTCGAAACACTGAGGAAGGCCGGATTCAAAATCGCTCTGGACGACTTCGGTACCGGCTATTCATCACTGGAGTATCTGGCCAAACTTCCCATCGATATCCTCAAAATAGACAAATCATTCATCCATTCGCTTTTCGAAAATCAGCAGAACCGTCATCTCGTCCGGGCGATTGCGACCATGGCGGACGTGATGGGGATGGAAGTGACAGCGGAGGGAGTCGAGAATACGGACCAGGCGGATTTCTTGCGCCGGGAGGGAGTCAAAACCCTGCAGGGCTATCTCTTTTCACCGGCACTCGGCGCGGATGAAATCGTCGAAAAACTCTCCGAAAACACCCTCTACTTCACACCGCCGGACACCCTCGAATTTTCGATCTGACGTTTAGCCGACCGTTCGGTTGAGAATGGCGCAGTGAGCGGCACGCTCATACACCCCGGCGGGAAGCGCCGGACCGAAACGGTGCTGCAGCATCGCGATGAGATGGTCGTACGAACGCAGGTCGAATACCTCCGAGCGTAACGCACGCTTCGCACCGTAATGAATCAAAGCGCGGTGACCCACCTCCGGAAAAAGCGAATTGAATACATGAACATGAACGGCCGTCCGTTTCGAAGCGGTTTCGAAATATTTCGAAACCGCGGCGGCGGCCGCCAGCGGTTCGATCCCCTGTTCCACCAAAGAGGAGGCCATCTCTTTCCGGATTTCACGTTCAGCCTGTTCGGCACTGCGCACGACCGTCACGTTCGGCCGCGGCGGCATCGCCATCAGCAGATTGCCTGCGAGGATCAGACTTCCCATCAATGTCGCTATCGGTCGCATACGCTTCTCCTTGCCGTTTATTGCAATCGAGTTTACCCATAAAAAGTAAATAGCGCTATAATTTCGCAAAGGAAACAGATATGACCTGTCAAATCGAAAACGATTACAT
>JALWNV010000196.1:2974-3519 GCA_027083665.1 Helicobacteraceae bacterium | reverse complement strand
AGTTTTTCGAGCTGATCGAGGATTACCGAGATACGCCCTATTTTCGCCGAAAAATTCTGGAGTTCGGCATTACACGGGATGAAACGCAGTTCTGGCGGCAATACGACTGGTTTCAGGAGCGTTTCGGGCGGATGCATCCGGTGGAATCGGGCCTGTTCGACCTCAACCGCTACTATTATCATGCCTACCGCTGGGGTTATGACGGCGGCAGCGTGCGGGAGTAGGCACCGTCAAAGTACGCCTATAGACGAAATGCACTATAATGGAAATGAAAACAATACGGGAGCGGGCGCAAGACGATGATGGAACGTTATGTCTTTTTTCTTTTTGCCGCGGCGGCGGCAGTTGCGGGCTACCGGTTCTGGTCGGCGCATAAAGCGAAAGCGGAAGCGCAGCGGCGTGCGGCGGCGGCCGAGGCGGAGGAGGCCGCGGAGCGCCGGCGGCGGAAACTCGAACGGCTGAAGCAGGAAGAGCGTCGGCGGCAGGCTGAAGAGCGGCTGAAAGCGTATCGCCGGCAGCAGCGCCTCGAAGAAGAAGCCCGTAGA
>JALWNV010000196.1:0-2964 GCA_027083665.1 Helicobacteraceae bacterium | reverse complement strand
GAGCGGCGCAGGAAAGAGATTGCGAAGCTCGAAGAGGAGGAGCGTCGCTATTTTGAAGAGCAGCGACGCAAGAAAGAACGTGAAATCGATCTGTTTCTCGCCAAGTACGTCAAGCCTCTCGTGGACGAGACGGCAAAGCGGCAGCAGTCGCTCGACGACGATATCGCGCTCAAACGCAGGATCTTTTCCGAAGGGACGCGGGTTTACCGCCAAAAAAGCTATTACGACGACATCGTCTTCCAAAAACGGGTCACGGCGTTTCTCGAACCCTACGGCATCGCCTACCGGCCGCTGCTCGATACGCCGACGGAGTTCTCCCTCTACGTTCCGATGATCGAATCGTTCCGCCGCCGCCTGCTTGAATATGCCGCCGTGGAGTACTTCTACGCCAAAAAGAGCGGCGTCGTCCGTTACGGCAACCTCAAGGGCAACCGCGGTCTCGGGGTCGATATGATCCTCAGCAGAGACGGTCACTGCTCGCTTGTCAGCTGCATCATACGGGGGAAGGGCGAGGAGAAGATCGGCACACAGCGCCTGATCGACCTGTACGAAAAGCTGGAGATGTACCGTCGGGATTTTTTGACACAGACCTATCCCGAATACGCGGGAACGGAGGTCGGTTTCATCCTTGTCGTCGGCGGTCACGGGACGGAAGACATGGAGGTCGGGGCCTATACATTCGCCAAGGAGCGTTTTGAACGCGTTTTAACGATCCGGGGCATCGTCACGTTCCTCGATTTCGAAAAACCCCGAGAAACGGCGAAAGAGAAATATCTCGACCCGTTGATCGAAAATACATAGGAGCGAAGGATGTTCGCCAATATGGTCGTTATCGGACTTTTTTCGGCGGCGATGTTCGTCTTCGCCTATCTCGAGATCGCAAGCTATCGCCGTACGCCGCGCGATTTCCGTTCGCTGATCGTCAGTCTCGGACTGCTCGGGACGTTTACAGGGATTTTGATCGGCCTGTGGGATTTCGATCCGCGTGCGATCCGCGAAAGTGTTCCGCTGCTGCTGGAAGGGCTCAAGACCGCTTTCATCACCTCCGTCGAGGGCATGGCGCTGTCGATCGGTCTGGGAGTGTACGAACGGCTGGCATTGCCGGAAAACAGGACCGGCATTGCCGAAGAGAGCGAGCCGGAACGGCGGGAAGATGATATATCGGCGCTGCTGCAGGTACTGATACGGGAGACGGCACAGCTTCGGACCGAGCTTCAAGCGCAGTCGCAGCGGCAGCATACGCAATTGCTTGGGCAGTTGCGCGAGGGATTCGCGTCGGTCGAATCACAGCTTTCCGACAGCGGTTCGCAGGCGGTGATCGAAGCGCTGCGGACGACGATGGCGGAGTTCAACGAACATCTTGTCGAAAGTTTCGGTGAGAACTTCAAGGCACTTGACAGCGCGATCGGTCAGATGGTTAGATGGCAAAAAGAGCATCGCGAAAGCGTAGAACGGTTCGAGCAGGCGTTGTCGCGGACGACGGAAGCGGCCCGGAGCGCTTCCGAAGCGCTGCTGGAGGTATTTCAAAGCGCCTCGGTCGAATACCGCGCGGCGTTTGAGGCACTTTCGGCCTCGCTGCAGCAAAGTGCGGACAAAAACCTCGAGACGATCCGGGCTGCCGCCTCGGAGGTGTACCGCAATTTCGATGAACTTATCAAGGTACAGCAGCATCTTGATACGATGACGCGCAACTACGAACGCATGGCGGAGGTCGCCGAGCGTCTGGAGCGCAGCGGCGGGAAACCGGAGGGATGAAAGAAGGAAGGGAGTGGCTCGGCGTCGCGGACCTGATGTCGGGTCTGATGATGATCTTTCTGTTTATCGCGGTGGCCTATATGGTGCAGGTACGGGACGAGCAGCAGACGGTCGAACAGATTATCCGGACCTACGAGCGGACGCAGACGGCGCTGCATGAAGACCTTGTGCGCGAGTTTTCGACGGAATTGAAGCGATGGAAAGCACAGCTGCGCGAAGACAATACGATCGTCTTCTATGCACCCGAGGTGCTCTTTAAAACCGGAAGCAGCGGGATTACCGAGAGGTTCGCGGAGATGCTCGATACATTTTTCCCGCGTTATTTCAGGATCGTCGAGCGCTATCGAAACGATATCGACGAGATTCGTATCGAGGGCCATACGACTTCGGAGTGGGCGGCGTCACACAGCGAGCGTGAACGCTATCTCAATAACATGCGGCTTTCGCAGGCGCGTTCGCTGCAGGTACTGGAATACTGCTACGCCCTGACGGGTGTTCGCGAACGCCCGCGTTTTCGCATGCTGGTACACGCCAACGGCATGGCCGACTCGCGTCCGCTGCTGCGTAAAGACGGCACGGTGGATGCCGAACGTTCCCGCCGGGTGGAGTTCCGTACCGTCACGAAGGCGCATGAACGCATCGAGCGTCTGGTCGAAAAGATCCGCCGCTGAAAGCGAGCCCGAGCCGCCGTGCGTCTTGCGGCGTATGCCCGTAAAGGACGACATCGCATGCGAATGAGACGGGTCGGCTGAAAAACCGCCGATAGATTTCGATCACCGTCTCTTTATCCAGACCGCCGACGCCCGTTCCCATCAGCGGCATCACAAGTTTTACGGGTGTGTCCCGTCCGCGGGCGGCGCGGGAGACGACGGATTCGATATTGTTTAATATCACTTCGATATCGTTCGGTGTCGGCGCCGTTTCGGACGCGCCGGGGTTGTAGTCCATCACGCAGGCATGCAGTACGGCATGAAAACGGCTGCAGCGCCCCGGCGGTGTCTCGACGACGTCGCCTTTGGCGAGCGGTTGCGTCTCTTTCCGCTTTTGCGTCATCCGCTGCTGCAGCTGCGGTCCGCAGGCACGGGCAAAAGCCGCGGAGACACCGCTGCCGAGAATCAGCGCCGTGTTGGACGGGTTGACGATGAAATCGGCGGAGGGTTCTTCGAGCAGGTCGCCCTGTCCGATCCGGATACAATAAGGCATGTCAGG
>JALWNV010000195.1 GCA_027083665.1 Helicobacteraceae bacterium | reverse complement strand
CCGGCTTCTTTGAGGTATTTGGCGACACGGTGGCTGTCTTTGGACGGATCGGGCGAAAGACCGAGGACGGCAATCGTCTTCGTATCTTCGAAAATCGCTTTGATCTCGTCGGAACCGGCATTGACGGTGGGAAATTCGCATTCCATAGAGGCATCCTTGTTTTTTGGCGAATTATAGCACAGGCGCGATATTCGGTCGGATGGTTCAGGAGAAGAAGCATCGCCCCCCGGGGAGCGGGGGCCGGAGAAAAATATGAGAACGAAAGAGAAAAAAATATAAATTCTCTGAAATGTATCTTTCTGATTCGTATGTTACAAAAGAAAAATGTGCGAAAAATGTAGAGGTGCCCTCGATCTAAAATGTCTGCGATTTTTTTCCTAACACAGATCAAATCTTTTTTTCGTTACGCTTACGCAACTTACACGATACGGATGAACGACCATGAAAGTACTCTTCTTACTTCTGCCGGTCCTTACAAGCGGATTCGCCTACGATATCGGTGAAACAATACCGGACGATATCGCCGGACGGATCGGCATGGAACGCTCTAAAGTCTATATTATCGATTTTTTCGCCTCGTGGTGCGGATCGTGTGCAAAAGAGATGTCCGACCTCAACCGTCTTCACGAGCGGCTCGATCCGGATCGATACGAGCTCGTCGGTATCGAGATCGACAAAGACCGCTCCAAAGCGGCGGCGTTCCGCCAGCAGCATCGTATCGCGTTTCGTGTCATCGAAGATTCCGAGCGGACGATCGTTACCGCGTTCAATCCCGTCGGAATGCCCACACTCTATATCGTCGAAAACGGCAAAGTCACCCATATCGTCACCGGAGCGAGAAACCGTCTCGACCGTGTCGTACTCGATTACCTGAAAGAAACCCATGAGTAGACCGTTTCTGTTCCTGCTGCCGGTGCTCGTCCTCAGCGGCTGCAGCGTCAAGGATGTGAAACCGTGGGAAAAAGAGGACCTTGCTTCCCCACGGATGCAGCGTGACGGCGGCAACAAACTGATGCGGCAGTATCAAGAGCATATCTACTTTTCCAAAGAGGGAACCAAAGGCGGCATCGGTGTCGCCGGGGGAGGCTGCGGATGCAACTGAGCCGTATCTCCTTCGCCGCCTGCGCCCTGCTTGCCGCTTCCCTGCACGCCGACGACTATGTCAGCGTCCAGTACCTGCACTACGATGAAGCCGACGGGCGTATCACCGTCTCGGCACCGTCGTTCGAAATCAATGTCGATTTCGGCGTCGACGACACCTTGAATTTCACCGGAACCTACGACGCGATCAGCGGAGCGTCGCCGACCTATTACGACGCCAGCAGCAGCGCCTCAGGCATCGCGGAAAAACCGGCTTCTCCCGGTGCCGCACGCCCGCGAAAAGCGCCTATCAGCTACGATCTCGGCCGCGGACCGGTTTCGCGTGAAAACGTCGCCTTCGGCAATATCGACATCAGCGAACGGCGCAACGCGCTCGGCGCACTCTACACCCACCGCTTCGGCTCGCGCGACGAACTGCGGCTGGGGTTAAACTGGTCACTGGAATACGACCTCTACCTCTACGAGGGATCCGCGGAGTACATGCATTACCTCGACCCCTCGAAAAACCGGGCGGTCACGTTCGGTGCTTCATACCAGTACCACGCCAATCTCGTCCCCTGCGGTCCCTATTCCAGCGGGTGCGATGCGAGCAGCGGGTCGAGCAAACAGATCGCCTCGCACCATTACAATCTGCAGGCCGCCTATTCGCAGGTGCTTTCACCCCGCTCATTCGCCAAGGCCTCCGTATTCTACCTGCCGGAAACAGGCTACCTGACCAATTCATACAAAAACGTTGTCCGCCACTACGATACCGCCCCCGTGATCGTCAATGAAAGACGTCCGGATACCCGCCATGCCGGAGGCGTGATGCTGGAGTACTTCGACGCGCTCACTCCGGAAGCCTCCCTGCACCTCGGATACCGCTACTATCTCGACGACTGGAAAGTCCGCTCGCACACCCCCTATATCAAGCTGTTCGACCGGATCCTGCCGAAGCTGCGGATCGAAGCGGGCTACCGCTACTATGTTCAGTCTGCCGCCGCCTACTTCTACAGCGGATCACGCGACACCTTTACCGACGAACGGTACGCCTCGAGCGACGAAAGGCTTTCGGCGTTCAACGCCTACGAAACAACACTCGGAGCGACGTATTGGCTCCGCCGTGACCTGCGGCTAAACTTCAGTTATTCACATTACGAGCAAAGCACCCGCCTGCGGGCGCACTACATCGTCACCGGCTTCCGCTACGACTTCTGATGCGCCGACTCTACCGATTCGAGGCCATGACCACCCCCTGTGAAGTGATATTGGTCGCGGATGAGAGGTCCAGGTCGGATGCCTGCGCGAAAGCGATCCTTTCCGAAGCGAAACGGTTGGAAAAGAAATACAGCTATTACGACCCCGCCTCTCTTCTTCACGCCATCAACCGGCGCGAGACCGAACGTATCGACAGTGAAACGAAGATGCTGCTGCAGCGGGCGCAGGGTTTTTGCAAAACGACAAACGGTATTTTCGATATTACCGTCGCGACAGTCAAAGAGCTCTACCGGGGGGAGACCGACCCCGGGGTACTGGCACGTAAACGCGAAGAACTGCTCCCGTTTACGGGATGCGGCCGTTTCAGTATCAAAAAAGGGCGAATCCGTTTCGACAATCCCCATACCCGCATCGATCTGGGCGGCTTCGTCAAAGAGTATGCCGTCGACCGGGCGGCGGCAATCGTGAAAAAACACCGGATCACGGCGGCACTGATCAACTTCGGCGGCGACATCTATGCCCTGGGACGGAAAGAGAACGGCGAACGGTTCCGCATCGGTATCAAAGACCCCAGGAATCCCGACAGGCATATCGCTTTTTTTGACCTCGAAAACGCCGCGATCGCCACATCCGCCTCCTACGACAGGCACTATACGATCGGCGACGAAACCCACTCGCATATCATCCCGACAACACGGAAATATGCTCCGCCGCTTTCGGCAACCGTCATCGCGCCCGACTGCGTCGAAAGCGGTGTCTACGCCACAGCCCTGATGATCGATCCGACCCTGAAGGTTCCCCACCGTACCTATATCGTCACCTGAGTGCCTTCTCCTGTCCCATCCGATACAGCGCAAAGTCGTAGCGAACAGGATCGGCCGGATCAAATCGTCTCAGTGCCTCCGTCAATTCAATCACCGCCTGCAGGTCGTAGCTCTTTCTTTGCAGCAGCCCCAGTGACTGCGACACCTGAAAGGTATGAGTATCGAGAGGAATCAGCAGATCCGCCGTATCGACCGCTTCCCACAGGCCGAAATCGATGGCGTCTTTGCGTACCATCCAGCGCAAAAACATCATCCATCGCTTCATCGGCGCGGCGCCTTTGGTCTTCGTCACCGGCGCGCCGATCAGAAAACGGTAGCCCCGGCTGTCAAAACCGTTGAGCGTGCGGAAAGTGTCTATGAGAACATTGAGGCCGCCAAGGATATCGCGCTGCGGAAGATACC
>JALWNV010000194.1 GCA_027083665.1 Helicobacteraceae bacterium | reverse complement strand
ATATCGCTGTGTGCATGCAGCAGCAGCGTTTTTTCATATCGCAGGTCTCCTTTGACGGTTACGGTACCGCGAAGCGGCCGTTCGGTGAGGAAATAGAGACGGCCGAGGTCGGGTACGGTCGCTTCGTATTTCGAGCTCAGTTGCTGTTTCTTTGCAACGTAGCGGACGGGATCGGCCCTGAAATGCAGCAAATCCGAATCGAGTGTCGCGGCGGTATCGATGATATCTCCGTGCAGCCGTGATCGGCTTTGCAGACTGAAGCGTGCTCCTTTGAAACGGGGAAGGTCAAAGGACTCCGAGACGATCCGCCTGTCGGCGATACCGTTGCGGACACCGAGTGCGACGGTACCGTCGCGCTCCGCTTCGCGAAGGTCTTTGATATCCGCTTTCAGTGTAATGTCGCCCTTGGCGTACTTTGGACGACCGAGCATATAAAGCAGCTCGTCAAGCTGCATGTGTTTGATATCGATCACAGTCGATTTCGGTGCCAGACCTTCCAGGAGTGCGAAGAAGGCGGTATCGCTTTTCGCGATGTCGGAGCTGCCGTCGATTCGCAGCCGCCGTTTGCTGCCTTCGACGGTACCGTTGAGGTCGAATCGTCCTTGCAGGGGTTCCCCGGTCAGTGTATGCAGACGGGAAAGATCACCGAGCGATACACGGTAGCGTGCGCGAATCGTTTGCGAAAAGAGTGAAAAACTGCCTGCCGCTTCAACGTGATTTTCGGGGGTGAGTTCGAGCAGCACTTCGAAACGGTCCGGACGCAGGACAAATGTCGAAAGGCTCACGGGAAGCCGCAGCGTTGCCGTGATCTTCTTTTCAACGATTGAAGCGACCAGGCGATTGCCGAATCCGGTAAAAGCGGCTATATAGAATGTGCCGAGCAGCAAGGCGAGTACGGCGGCGGTACGGCGTATCCGTTTCATATACCATTCTCGCGGCGCGTTTCAAAGGTCATAGGGTCTCCTTGACTTTGGTTTGTATTCATCGTTGCCGATTATAGCGTTTTGCGGAAAAAATCAGGTTATACCTATAGTTGAGTGCAATAGGCTAAAGTTAATTTAGCAAAAAAATTTAGATAATACTTGACATTGACCGGCTCATATTGTATAATACGTTCAGATTTCAGAGAAAAGGAGTCGGAGATTAAAGATGTCACAAGAAAAAAACAATGAAACCGAAGAAAATTTACCCAATGACGAAGAGGTGATCGAAGAACTCGTGGAAGAAGAGGCGGGCGAGGTCGAAAACGATCTTGAGCGCCTTCAGAGCGAACTCGATCAGCTCAAAGACAAATATGCCAGAGTCCATGCGGACTTTGACAACATCAAAAAGCGCTTGGAACGCGAAAAGTACCAGGCGCTCGAATATGCACAGGAGAAGTTCGCCAAGGATCTGATCCCCGTCGTCGATTCGCTGGAAATGGCGATCAAGGCGACCGAGGCGGAAGGAGCCGACAGCGACGAGCTTCTGGCAAAAGTGAAAGAGGGCGTGGAATTGACGATGAAGCAGTTCCTGACCGTCCTCGAGAAGCACGGTATCACCGCCGTGGGAGAGGAGGAACCGTTCGATCCCAATGTTCACCATGCCGTACAGCAGGTGGACAGTCCCGATCATGAGAGCGGTGAAATCGTCAGTACCTTTCAAAAAGGGTACAAGTACAAAGATCGGACCCTGCGTGATGCAATGGTCGCGATCGCAAATTAAATTTAAAAGATAAAAGGAAAGAAAACGAGCAAAGTAATTGGAATAGACCTCGGAACGACAAACTCGGCGGTAGCCGTTTACGAAGGGGGCGAAGCGAAAATCATCCCCAACAAAAAAGGAAAAAACACGACGCCTTCCGTTGTCGCGTTTACGGACAAAGGCGAAGTACTCGTCGGGGACCCGGCGAAGCGCCAGGCGATCACCAACCCCGAGAAGACCATCTATTCGGTCAAGCGGATCATGGGTCTGATGATGAACGAAGAGAAGGCCAAAGAGGCGCACGACAAGGTCACCTACAAGATCGTCGACAAAAACGGCATGGCCGCGGTCGATGTCGCCGGCAAGATCTATACGCCGCAGGAGATCTCGGCGAAGATCCTGACCAAACTCAAAGAAGATGCCGAAGCGTATCTCGGGCAGCCGGTGACGGATGCGGTCATCACCGTACCGGCGTACTTCAACGATGCGCAGCGTAAAGCGACGAAAGAGGCGGGAACGATCGCCGGACTGAACGTCCTGCGGATCATCAACGAGCCGACGGCGTCGGCACTGGCGTACGGGCTGGACAAAAAAGGCGAAGAGAACGTGCTCGTATACGACCTCGGCGGCGGTACGTTCGATGTCACCGTACTCGAAATCGCCGACGGCACGTTCGAAGTCCTGGCAACCGACGGGAACGCTTTCCTCGGAGGAGACGACTTCGACAACCGTATCGTCGATTTTCTCGCGGACGAGTTCAAGGCCGAGAACGGCATCGACCTCAAAGCGGACAAGATGGCGCTCCAGCGCCTCAAAGACGCGGCGGAGTCGGCGAAAAAAGAGCTCTCGTCCGCGATGGAGACGGAGATCAACCTGCCGTTTATTACGGCGGACGCCACCGGTCCGAAGCACCTGGTCGTCAAGCTGACCCGCGCAAAATTCGAAGGCATGATCGCCGATCTCGTCGAGGAGACGATGACGCATATCGATACGGCACTCAAAGATGCCGGTCTCGGCAAAAACGAAATCAACGAGATCATCATGGTCGGGGGCTCGACACGGGTACCGCTGGTCCAGAAGAAAGTTTCGGAATATTTCGGCGGCAAAGAGCTTAACAAGTCGGTCAACCCCGATGAAGTCGTCGCGCTCGGTGCGGCGATCCAGGGCGGCGTTCTGCGCGGCGATGTCAAAGATGTCCTGCTGCTTGACGTCACTCCGTTGAGCCTCGGTATCGAAACGCTCGGAGGCGTCGCGACGAAAGTGATCGAAAAAGGGACGACGATCCCGGTCAAGAAGTCGCAGATCTTCTCGACGGCGGAAGACAACCAGCCGGCGGTAAGCATCCATGTCGTACAGGGCGAGCGCGAATTCGCCAAGGACAACAAATCGCTCGGCATGTTCGAATTGACGGATATTCCGCCGGCACCGCGCGGTGTCCCGCAGATCGAAGTCACGTTCGATATCGACGCGAACGGAATCCTGACGGTCTCCGCGGTCGACAAGGGGACCGGCAAACGCCAGGAGATCAAGATCACCGGTTCTTCGGGACTTTCCGAAGAAGAGATCGAAAAGATGGTTCAGGATGCCGAAGCGCACAAGGCCGAGGACGAGAAACGCAAAGCGCTGGTCGAAACACGCAACCAGGCGGACGCACTGATCGCGCAGACGGAAAAAGCGCTTTCCGAAGCGGGAGAGAATGTTGACGCCGCCGACAAAGCGGCAATCGAAAGTGCGATCAACGATCTCAAAGAGACGCTCAAGGATGAAAACGCATCCAAAGAGCAGATCGAGGAGAAGTCCAAAGCGCTCAGCGAAGCGAGCCATAAACTCGCCGAGCAGATG
>JALWNV010000193.1 GCA_027083665.1 Helicobacteraceae bacterium | reverse complement strand
GCCACAGTCTTCATAACCGTTTCGATAAATTCGGTCGCCCACTTCGGATACTGTTTTTTAAACCACAACAACGAGATAACATCACCGATTCCCTTGCCCGTATCCGGCGTCGCGACAGAACTGATCGGGAAACCGGCATAGGTTGCTTCCTCTCCACGGTCATCTGAAATCGTACAGATAAACTGCTTCGCACGGCGAACTTTCGGAATCGGGCGTACTTCAGGCTCTTCGATCTCGCCGATAACACCCTCTTCTTTAAGTTTCGTATATACCTCATTGATTTTCGCGGGCAGATCGTTGAACGAATCCGGAACATGAATGCCCGCTTCCGCCATCGCTTTATTCTTGGCAATCGCCGTTTCGGCATCGGCATTGGCGGAGGCGCCCGCATGACCGAACTGTACACCGGTACTGAAGTGCTTCGCAATCGTACCGATACACCATGCGACAATCGGTTTCTTGATCTTGCCGGACTTGACTGCCTCGATGACTTTGTACTCTTCCGTCCCGCCGACTTCCCCGAGTAAAATCATATATTTTACCTGCGGATTGTTTTCCATACGCAACAGGTGATCGATAAAAACGGAACCGACGAAGCGGTCTCCGCCGATTGCCACACCTTCGGCAATACCGTCGGCGTTGAGTGCAATAATGTTGGAAAGTTCGTTGAACAGACCGCCCGAACGTGTCACGAGACCGCACGAACCTGCTCTGTGCAGTTTGGAATTGATAATATTTTCGATCGTTCCCCCGACGTTGGCGATTTTGAACGCACCGGGAACAATCCCGCCGACCGTTGCAGGCCCGATAATCAGGATGCCTTTGTCGCGTGCCGCCTGATTCATCTTGCGTGCCATACGCTCCGGAATCCCTTCCGCCGTCACCATAATCGTCTTGAATTGACCCTCGATTTCCATCGCCTCCATCGTCACATCGTATGCCGTACGGAACGATGCGAAATTCAGCAGCACATCCGCATTCGGATGTGCTTCAGCCGCATCGGCAGTTGTGCGGTAGACCGGTACCATCACCTCTTCCGGGCCGTAGAAGAACTTTTCGAACTTGTTGCCCGATGTCGGTGCGACGATTGCCGCCACCGACGGCTTTTCACGATTGATGACATAGTCGTAATCCAGCATCCGCTGAATCGCGCTCTTGTTGTTGTTCCAGAAAATCGCCTGTGTATCTTTTGTAAATAATGCACCCATTTAGCTCTCCTTACTTCTCAAGTGCCATACGCACAATGTCGGTGACGTGTGTTTCCGGCCCGTAGACTTCGATGTACAGGCCGAGGCGGTCTGCCGCTTCCTTGATGTCTTTGAGACCTTTTTCATAGTTCGGTCCGCCGCGGCGTACATAAATCCGGGTATTGTGCTCTTTGAGTTTGTCGGCATAGTTTTCAAATGCCTGGATAATCCCCGTAAATGTTTTGGCGACATCGGTGAAGTTCGCGATAGCCCCGCCGATAATCAGGATTTTGTCACGACCTTTCGGGTCTTTGTAACGAGTCATCAGATCGAAAACAGTCTCCGCGTAGAACTTCGTCTCACCTGTCGTCGGACCTCCGGAATACTCTCCGTAGTTCGCCAGGTCGGAAACGCTGCCGCCCGTCGCTTCGGCCAGATCCGCAATGGTATCCGCATAGACGACGGATGCGCCGCCGCCGGCTACCATCGTCCAGATGCGGCCCATCGGGTTGAGAATCGTCAGTTTCAACGATGCACCGGATTTTGCATCCGCTTCCGCAATCGCTTTCTCTTCGGGCGACTGGTCTTCCATTCCGAATGCCGTCGGGAATTCGATATCGCCCCATGCATCTTTCATCAGGAAGCCCGCCGTATCGTCCAGGCGCGCCACCAGGTCCAGAATCGCCATTTCGTTGTCGTCGAGCATGACAATCGGATTGATTTCGAGATAAGCGAAATTCAGATCACGGTAAAACTTGAAAAACTGAATTGCAAACGACGCGAACGATTCACGGTTCTTCTCGGGAATATCGGAAGGAATATTCGCTTTGACGGCATGCTCCATATCCGCATCGTCCATGTTGATCGGAATATGGACTTCATTGACTTTCTCGTCCCAGCCCTCTTCGACTTCCATCCCGCCTTCGGCAGACATATAGAGGACATCGTCTTCGCCGACGGTTGTCGCGGAGATATAATATTCCTGGTCCTGCGTGTGCGGAGTGAACGGCTCTACGATAAAATGCGTCAAATGACCGTGCTGTCCGGAGAGCAGCGTCACTTCGTGCGACATTTTTTCATCGATCCACGCCGCGGCATCATCGAGCGTTACATCACCGGGCTTCTCCGTCTTGAACAAAACCAGCCCGTTCTTTCCGCGCTTACCGAACAGCATATCCGGTTTGGCGACCAGCGGCTCCTGCTTGAGCCACTCGAACCCGTGCTCCTCCGCTTTTGCTTTCAGTTCCGCCCCGCTGGTGACCAGAACCGATTTAAATCCATAATGAAAACCACTGAAATACTCTTCCCAGTGGCGGGCAAAGATCGCTTTACCGTCGTATTCACGAATCGCTCTTTGAGCCATTGCAACTCCTTGAAAATTCTATTTGGAGTGGATTATAACACGTATAATCTCTCAGCTTTCTTGAGCAAATCGGCAAAAAGAGGCTATTTTTCACTTGGGTAATTTTGAAACATCGTATGCGGCAACCGGTACATTATAGTAACGTATCGTAACATCGGAGCCGTTTTCATCATCGCTTTTTATCAAACGGTGTCCCGGACACTTTTCGATGCCGTAAAAACGCAGACGCAGCTGCAGCTTTTTATCCGGATCCGTATCGATACAACGCACCCCCTGTGCCCGAAGCTCCTGTGCGAGCTCCTTTACCACATGTGCCCGGTAGGCGAAATAACGTTCCGGCCGCTGCACGAAGAGATAAGGAACCTTGTTGAAAAAAACGGCTGCGGCGTTCAGAACGAGTGTCGCAAGCGCCAGAGTAAAAAGCAGCCGGTAACGTTTTCGGAAAGGGCGCAGCCGAACCCGATACGAATGATAGAACGTCTGCATACCCAGCGGCAGTGCCAGCATCAGATAAGGAGCGAACTGTTCCACCTCGACCCGCTGACGAAACGACAACACCATCGCGACCATCAAGGATGTCGAGGAAAGCGTCCACAGCAGGTCCGTATTGCGCGTGATCAAACGCCGGTACAGGACATATACCAGGTAGACAAAAACGATCGGCGACATTATCGCGGCAAAAAGACCGAGCATATCCAAAAAACGATTTTCGGGAATCCCTCCGGTATTGAAACCGTAAAACCAAAGCGACAGTCCGAACAGTGACATATAAAAAAAAGAGTAACGATAAGAATGCTGCCGCCAGGCATAGACTCCCAAGCCGAGAAACAGCAGCAAAAATGACGCATCCGTCCAAAGGTACAGCGGCAGCAACCAATCCGCCCAGGTCCCGGATCGCTGCCGGAGATAAACATAAAGAAAAATCCCCAGTGTCACCAGCGCCGCACTGTCGACCAACAGCGAAGCGCTGAGGATACCGG
>JALWNV010000192.1 GCA_027083665.1 Helicobacteraceae bacterium | reverse complement strand
ACTGGGAGCTGTAGTACAATTATTTACTACTTCGCAACGACAAAAAATAGTTTTTAGCTTCCCGTTATTACTTTGATACCGTTACCACCGTAAAAGCACTGTGCCCAGTTAGCTCAGAGGTAGAGCACTTCCTTGGTAAGGAAGAGGTCGGCAGTTCAATTCTGCTACTGGGCTCCATCCTGTTTTTTGCTTCGGTTCGTAATATGAAAAGTAATAACGGGAGACTAAAAAGCTATTTTGTACTATTTTTCTGGTATAATTCCGTTTCCATTAACATTACAAGTCGGAGGACACAATGGCAAAAGAAAAGTTTGAACGTACGAAACCGCACGTTAACATTGGTACCATCGGTCACGTTGACCACGGTAAAACAACACTGACTGCTGCGATCACGGCAGTACTCGCCACCAAAGGTGATGCGGAACTGATGGATTACGATCAGATCGACAATGCACCGGAAGAGCGCGAGCGCGGTATTACGATTGCAACGTCTCACGTTGAGTATGAAACTGACAAGCGCCACTACGCGCACGTCGACTGTCCGGGTCACGCCGACTACGTAAAGAACATGATTACGGGTGCGGCGCAGATGGACGGTGCGATTCTCGTCGTTTCCGCAGCGGACGGCCCGATGCCGCAGACCCGCGAGCACATCCTGCTCTCCCGTCAGGTCGGTGTCCCTTATATCGTCGTTTTCATGAACAAAGAAGACATGGTTGACGACGAAGAACTCCTCGAGCTCGTCGAGATGGAAATCCGCGAACTGCTCGACCAGTACGAGTTCCCGGGTGACGATACGCCGATCACGGCAGGTTCCGCACTCAAAGCACTCGAAGAAGCCAAAGCCGGTACACTCGGAGAGTGGTCCGAGAAGATCCTGAAGCTGATGGATACGGTTGACGAGTATATCCCTGAGCCGGAGCGCGAAACGGACAAAGACTTCCTGATGCCGGTCGAAGACGTTTTCTCGATCTCGGGTCGCGGTACGGTTGTTACCGGTCGTGTCGAGCGCGGTCAGGTCTGTGTCGGTGAAGAGATTGAAATCGTCGGTATCAAAGATACTCAGAAGACAACGGTTACCGGTTCTTTGTAAGCCCGGCTCGATCACACCGCACACGAAGTTTGAAGCGGAAGTCTATATCCTCTCGAAAGAGGAAGGCGGTCGCCATACGCCGTTCTTCAACGGTTATCGCCCGCAGTTCTACGTCCGTACGACAGACGTCACCGGTGCCATTACACTGCCGGAAGGTACCGAGATGGTTATGCCGGGCGACAACGTTGCCATCACGGCTGAACTGATCGCTCCGATCGCGATGGAAGAAGGTACACGCTTCGCCATCCGTGAAGGCGGTCGTACAGTCGGCGCCGGCGTCGTTTCCAAAATTCTTGCGTAATCGGGTTTCCCGGTTCCGCATACGAGGCTGACTGAATGAGAGAAAATATCCACCTGGGTTGTGAAAAGTGTACACGCCGTAACTATCACACAACCAAGAACAAAAAAACGCATACCGAGAAATTCACGGTGCGCAAATACTGCAAATGGTGCCGCGAGCACACGATGCACAAAGAGATGAAACTCTAAGTTTCACGTCGTCGGAGCTTCGGCTCCCCGATAGGCGAGTAGCTCCAATGGTAGAGCGCCGGATTCCAAATCCGATGGTTGGGGGTTCGAGTCCCTCCTCGCCTGCCACTATACATTTCCGATCTGTGCAGCTTGCGGGCTACATTGATCGCAAATGTCAAAACCTCGTATGAGGTTCCGAGAGGATGTTAGAATGAAAGCAACATTGAGCAGTTACGTCAAGAACGCTCGTATCGAGTTGTCGAAAGTGATCTTTCCGACAAAGCAGCAGGTCAAACAGGCGTTTTTCGCCGTCTTCCTGGTTGTTACTTTTATCTCCCTCTTTTTGGCATTGGTGGATCTTATCATGTCTACGACGCTGTCTGCGATCTTGGGCTAAGGAGCGCGTATGGCACATCAGTGGTATTCCATTCAAACGTATGCCGGAAGTGAACGCAGTGTCAAAACCGCGATCAACAATCTGATTGAAGAGCATAATCTCGGCGACAGAATCAAAGAGGTCGTCGTTCCGACGGAAGATGTGATCGAAGTCAAAGACGGCAAGAAAAAGATCAGCGAGCGTTCGCTCTATTCCGGGTATGTTTTCATCAATGTCGATCTCGATACGCAGCTGCAGCATCTGATTCAGTCGATTCCGCGTGTATCGGGATTTATCGGCGAAGCGAACCATCCGACGCCGCTGAGCGAAAACGATATCAATACAATCCTCGATCGGGTTGAGAATCGTGCCGCACCGAAGCCGAAAGTCTATTTTGAAACCGGTGAGATGGTTCGCATCATCGACGGGCCGTTCGCGAATTTTACCGGTACCGTGGACGAATACGATCTCGAGCACGGGACGCTGAAACTGAATGTCTCCATCTTCGGGCGGAGCACACCGGTCGACATTGCGTATACGCAAGTCGAAAAGATTATTTAATCCCAATTTAGAAAGGAAGCACAATGGCGAAAAAAGTCATGGATTATATCAAGCTTCAGATTGAAGCTGGCAAAGCTAACCCGGCACCGCCGGTAGGTCCCGCGCTGGGTCAGCGCGGCGTAAACATTATGGAATTCTGTAAAGCCTTCAACGAGAAGACAAAAGACAAGATGGGGTTCAAAGTTCCCGTCATCATTACGGTCTATAACGACAGAAGCTTTTCGTTCGTCACGAAGCAGCCGCCGGCATCGGAACTGCTGATGAAAGCGGCAGGCCTGAAAAAAGGTTCGGACAATCCGCTGAAGAACAAAGTCGGTACGATCACGAAAGATCAGCTGATGGAAGTGGTCAAGATGAAAATCGAAGACCTCAATACCAACGACGAAGAGCAGGCTGCGAAGATTATCGCCGGTTCCGCTCGTTCGATGGGACTCGAAATCGCCGAATAATTTCGGTTATACCTATCTTCGACCGCAAAGATACAAAACAATTGCGGCAGAATACGATTCAGGAGAAAACCATTATGGCAAAAGCCAGCAAACGCTACAAACAGCTGAATGAAAAAATCGATCACTCTAAACACTACAGTGTTTCCGAAGCCGCCTCGACGGTTAAGGAACTGCAGTCGGCCAAATTTGACGAAACTGTCGAAATCGCGATGAACCTGGGTGTCGACCCGCGCCACGCGGACCAGATGGTCCGCGGTGCCGTTGTGCTTCCTCACGGTACAGGTAAAAATGTTCGCGTCGCGGTATTCGCAAAAGGGGCCAAGGTCGACGAGGCGAAAGAAGCCGGTGCCGATATCGTCGGTACGGACGAGCTTGTCGAGCAGATTCAGGCGGGCAATATCGATTTCGATGTCGTTGTCGCCGCTCCTGACTGTATGGGTGTCGTCGGAAAGATCGGACGGATTCTCGGGCCGAAAGGTCTGATGCCGAACCCCAAAACGGGCACCGCCACCCCGGATCTCGGCACGCCGCACCAGAATGTCAAGCGCCGACACGTCGCTCCCCGCGCCGCAACCCACCGAAA
>JALWNV010000191.1:6379-14308 GCA_027083665.1 Helicobacteraceae bacterium | reverse complement strand
GGATTTGCTGAAAATTGCGCAGCGCTACGGGAAAGTCGTTGATACGCAGGCTGTATTTGTTCTTGTAGTAGCTCATGAGGTGCAGCGGGATGTAATGCAGTCCCGTCTCAATCCCTCTGGCGAGAAGGTCGCGTGCGAAGCCGTCGCGGTTTTTGTCGACTTTGATGATATAGTTGCAAAATGCATGGTCCTGATGTACTTCGGGCAGCGTAATATGCGGCGTCGCGCGAAGGCGCTCGTTGTAGCGGCCGGCAATCGCTTTTTGCCGTTCGATCACGGCATCTTGATGCATGATATTCGCGTCGTTGAATGCCGCCTCGATCGGGCTCATCGTATATTTGCTGCCGATATCGACGACATCGTAGATATAGCCCAGTGTTTCGTCGTCGGTCACCATCGCATGGTTGCGCAGCAGCGTCGCGCGCTCCATCATATCCTCATCGTCGGTTACGAGCATCCCCCCGTTGCTGATCGTCTGGCGCAGGTGGGGGCTGAAACTGAAGCAGGTGATATCCGCCCCCGTGCTGCCGATCTTGCGCCCTTTGTAGGTCGCGCCGAGCGCATCGGCGGCGTCTTCGACGATCTTGACGTTGTAGATCTTGGCGATGTTATAAAGACGTTCAAGGTCCATCGGCTGTCCGGCGATATGCGATACGATCACCGCCTTGAGCTTTTTGGTGCTGTTGGCTTCAAGGTAACGTTCGAGTTTGTCGATATCCATGTTCATCGTCCACTCGTCCACATCGATAAAGATCGGCTCCGCATCGAAATGGCGCACGACCTCCGGTACGGCGGGGAAAGCGTTGACCGAGCACAGCACCTTGTCGCCGCGCTTGAGGTCGATCGCCAGCATCGCCAGGTGCAATGCCGCGGTCCCGTGCGACGTTGCCAGCGCGTAGCGGCAGCCGATATAGTTTTCGAAATTGGCTTCGAGGTCCTCGACGGCGGTTTTCGTTTCTCCCGCCAGTACCTTTTCGATCTTGTTGCGTTCTTTCGGCCCGACTTCCGGACGGTAAAACGGTATCTTCATTGCTCTCTCCTACAGGGTAATATCTCTTGGATAGTTGAAATCATGGTTGATCGTCCGTGACGTCAATTTGGCGATCACCGGCATTTTCCGTTTGAACTGATTGCGGTAGATACGGGTGATGACGAAATCGGCCAGTCCCGGGTCGATCCCCTCTTCGATCAGTTCCTCTTTGCTCGCGCGCTCTTCGACGTAACGTCTGAGCACCGCATCGAGCTGCACATAGGTATAGCCGAGTTCCTCTTCGTCGCTCTGACCGGCCCAGAGATCGGCGGAAGGCGGCTTGTCGATGATACTCGCGGGGACTCCCAGATACCGCGCGAGCTCGAAAACTTCCGTTTTGTACAGATCGCCGATAGGGTTGACGGCGCTGGCGAGATCGCCGTAAAGGGTTCCGTATCCCAGCATCAGTTCGCTTTTGTTGCTCGTCCCCAATACCAGCGCGCTTTCGCGCGCGGAGATGTCGAACAGCGTCGCCATTCGCATCCGTGCTGAAAAGTTCCCTTTTCGCAGGTTGTCCATCCCCTCGTGTTCGTATGCCCGAAGCAGCACTTCGATACTGTGCGTCTCGCTGCGGATGCCGAAGGTTTCGCAAAGCGCGTCCGCATCGTCGAGACTGCTCTGCGACGAATAGTGCGACGGCATTTTGACACACAGCAGATCGTCTCCGAAGGTTTTATATGCAAGCACGGCGACTACGGCCGAATCGAGTCCGCCGCTGAGACCCACTACCACTTTTCGCAAACCCGTTTTCCGGACCTCATCGTCCAGGAACCGGGTCAGATAATCAGTGATCATTGCATATTTCGACATTCCGGCCGCCTTTCCAATCTAAAAAATCGTTTAACAATTCAGATTATAACTAATATTTCGTATTAAGGCGTATAAAATCTTTCTAAATGATAATTTTTATAGACAAGTAAGCATTCGCTATCATACCGATGACATCTTTACCGAAGGAACACGCATGAGAACATTACTCTTTCTTATCATACTCACCGCGGCCCTATCCGCCATGCCGACAAAATCCCCGACACACCATGTCGCGACCGTCATCGAAACAATGAATGCCGGCGGATACACCTATATGCATGTCGACGAACACGGCAAACGCTACTGGGTCGCCGTCACGCAGATGCCGGTTGAAAAAGGTGACAGTGTCGCTTTTGAAGCGCAGATGTGGATGCCGAACTTCGAAAGCCGCACCCTGCACCGGAAATTCGACAGGATTATGTTCGCCGTCGCGGCTCCGACAAAAATGCAGATGCATAATCCCCGTCTGCAAAATATCACGCCGAAAACCGCTCCGAAAAAACGCATGCGCAAAGCCGACGGGGGCTACAGCGTCGAAGAGGTCTTCACACACCGGGCTACCCTCAAAGGCCAAACAGTCAAAGTCCGCGGTATCGTCACAAAAATCTCGCGCGGCATCATGAAACGCGACTGGGTCCATCTCGAAGACGGTTCGGGCCGTCCCGGAACGGACGACCTCGTCTTCACCTCGGCCCATGCATCCGGTATCCATACCGGCGATACCGTCATTGCCGAAGGAACGGTCGAAACGGACAAGGATTTCGGGTACGGCTATTTCTATCCGGTCATCATCGAAAGGAGCCGCTTCGAACGTCAGTGACGTTCAGGCTCGGGAAGCGGCTTTCCGATATAAAACCCCTGCGCGTAATCGACGCCGATACCGCGCAGCGCTTCGAGAATCGCCTCGCTTTCAACAAATTCGGCGATCGTTTTCATCCCCAGACGTTTCGAGAACTCCACAATCCCCTCCACAAGAACACGCGACTGTTTGTCCGTGACGATATTCCTGACGAGCGAACCGTCGATCTTGATATAGTCCACACCCAGCTGCAATACATGCGAAAAGTTGGAATACCCCGTTCCGAAATCGTCGATCGCGATCTCTGCCCCGAACGCTTTGAATTCGCGGATCGTCCGCAACATTTCATCGTAATTGTCGATCGATTCGTTCTCGAGCAGTTCAAAGACCATTCCGGACGCAACCGCTCTCTCCGTCAGTCGCTCTTTGAGAAACGCCACCATCTCCGCATTGGTTAGGTCTTCGATGGAAAGGTTGATCGAAATCGTCACATCGTAGCGTTTGACGGCCTCGGTCACGAGGTCGATCATCGTTTTCGTCAACTTGAAATACTGCTTCGTCTTCTTCGCCACCTCGAGGAACGTGCCCGGAAGCAGCAGCGCGCTTCCGTCACGGATACGTACCAGCGCCTCGTACTTGACGATCTTGCCGCTGCGCATATCCATGATCGGCTGATAATACGCGGTGACCTGCCCGTTTGCAAGAGCTTTGCGAATCTGTCTGGCCACGAAAAGGTTGCTTTCATATTGGCGTTCGAGATTCATCGTCTCGTCGTAGACCGCATACTCGAGTTTATGCTTTTTCGCCAGTTTCAGCGCCATATCGGCCTTGACCAGCGCATACCGTCCGCTCCCGAAACCGACCGAGATGGAAAACGTCACCTCCTCGTCCCCGTAAACGGTAAAGACCGTATTTTCGACCTCCTGTTCATAATGATGAACCAGGGTCACGAACTCCTCGGCACTGAGCACGCCGCGGCCGACGATGGCGAACTCGTCCGAATGGAGCCGATAGAGCGTAAAGAGGTTCGTCTAGCGACGCCAGCTTCTGCGCCATCTGCCGCAGCAGGTCATCCCCGCTGTCGATGCCGTAAAAATCGTTGATGGCATTGAACCCGTCGATATTGACCAGGGCAATATTCGGATTGTCCAGACGGCCGACATCCTCGACGAACCGGTTGCGATTCGGCAGGCCCGTCAGCTTGTCGACGGTATAGCTTCGGCGAATCTCCTCGCGTTTTTGCATCAGCTCGGTGACATCGTAGCGGATCGCGATAAACTCGCGTATTTCACCCTCCGCATCCAGGATAGGATAGACATTGGCCTCGACGTAAAAATCACCGCCGTCTTTGGTTTTGTTGCGCAGCAGGCTGTGCCATGGGCGTTTCGACAATAGCGTATCCCACATCTGCTCGTAGAACTCGTCGGGGGTATCGGGGTGACGCAGGATATTGTGATTTTTGCCGAGTACCTCCTCTTTCGTATATCCGGTGATCGCACAGAACGCATCGTTAACATAAGTAATGTTCCCCTCGAGGTCCCCCTTGGAAACAATAGCGCTGTCGTCAAGCGCCTTTTTGTACTCGTCGAGCATCTTGACACTCTGACGCAGCTGCGAGGTCTTCTTTTCCACATCCTCTTCGAGGTCGTGCGAAAAAGTCCTGAATTTGAAAATAAGATAGCGCACGAGGAAAAACACGGCAATGAAAAGTACAAAATCATACACCGCCTGAATCCAGAACGAGGGAGCGACAAAGGCGGAAACCTTCGCTTCCGGCGTCTTGATACTGAGGATGCCGCGAAGGTCGCCGACTTTGTAGCCATAGGCATTTTTGTAACGCTTTTTGATGAATGCCGGGGCTTCGTCGGGATCGCCGTGGCATTTCAGGCAGCGCTGCGTGATCCTCAGAGGAAGGGCATACTGGTAAAACGAACCACCGTCCTCACGATCGATATAGCGGAAGTACGATACCGCGTCAGGATGGGTTTTGAAATAGTCGATCGCCTCCGTTTCGGTCGCGTCGGCTTTGTTGCGTTCGTTGCGGGCACGGTCGGAAACAGTCTGGATACGGATACGGAAGAAGTTCTTCTTCGAAAAACGTCTGGAGATGTCATAAGAGCTGTATGCCGGAAGCGCCGGGAGCGTCCTGTCACTGAGGGGAATCGTCCCGTCGGAAAACAGCTTCTGATAGTAATCGCGATGCTCCATCGTCAAAACGCTCAACGTCTCCGATCCCGTCTTCGCCAGACGTGCCTTGCTGTTTTGCATTTCGAGGTAAAGGTATCCCAGCCGTCCAAGTGTTATCGCCACGAACAGGATGACAGCCCAGAAAATCGCCTTTTTCGAAATAATGTCGGAGGTAACCTTGAAACGGGATGATTCCATGAGTGCTCTTATCCGTGATCTATTCTATCTGATTTCAATATAGTATCATAATTTTATCTCATAGTTACAGAAAGTTTCAACAGACCTTTTCATCCGATATCCGGTTGAGCTCGCCGCAACTGAAACCGGCCTCTTTCCGGGCCGCGACGTTCAGGAACTTCCGCCGCGGATAACCGCCCGGATAATAGCGGTCGATAATCTCGAAATAAACCGATTTCGGCCGGCCGGCACGTTCGCAGGCATACGCGAACCAGCGGTCGCCTTTGCGGACATGGTCAACCTCTTCTTTCAAGATGACTTTCAGCGTCGCGACGATCTCGTCAATGAGCATGTTACCGTGTATCGTTTCGAGCTTTTTGAGGATCTGCGGCGTGGCATCGAGCCCGTTGGCCTCGAAGTAGCGCGGCACGACCGCCATACGATCCATCAGCGTCGTCGTCCGCTGCGCCGCTTCAAACAGCGCATCGTGCACCGGCAGCGCTCCGTAGCGGCTTCCGAGTTGCTCCAGCAGGCCTTCTATCATGAAAAAGTGCCGGAACTCGTCGTCCGCCACTTCCAGCCAGTCGTCGTAATACGCTTTCGGCAAGCCGGCGAAACGGTAGGCGTGGTCCAGCGCGAGATCGATGGCGCTGTACTCGATATGGGCGACGGCATGCAGCAGCAGAATCTGTCCCTGCGGCGTCGCGGGATTTTTCCGCTTCGGCACGGCCTGCGGCGAGACGACATCGCAAAAGGCCGCGTATGAAGGTGATGCGAAGTGTTTGGGAACGACGTCCGTTTCAAATACAGCCTCTCCTGCTCCGTACGCTTTGTAAAAACGGCGAAAACGCTCGTACTTCTTTTGCGGTGAGGCCGTTTCGATGATCGTTTCGAGTGTTGAAAAGAAATACATGTATAATTCTAGCATCAAAGGAGTGTCATGCAGATCAAATCACAGCCGATGGGCCCGTACCAGACCAACTGCTATATCGTCACCGAAAACGCAAAAGACATCATCATCGATCCCGGGGTCGGTGCGGCGGAGTGGGTGAAAGCCAACGTGACCGATCCCGTCGCCATCCTCAACACCCACGGCCATTTCGACCATGTCTGGAGCAACCGGGAGCTCAAAGAGCATTTCGGCATCCCGCTATACACCCCCAAAGGCGACGTGATGCTGCTGCAAAAAAGCGGCTGGATGCCGGACCTGCCGCCTTCCTATCCCGATATCGAAGTCGAAGGCGATGCGACGTTCGATATCGGCGGCATCGAAGTGAAGTTCCTGCATTTCCCCGGCCATTCGCCCGGCTGCTCCGCCATCGAAATCGGCGACGCGATGTTCAGCGGCGATTTTATCTTCGCCCAGTCGATCGGACGGGTCGACTTTCCCTACTCCTCCCCTGAACAGATGAAAAAAAGCCTGAAGAAATTTCTGCAGATCGATTACGACAAGAAGGTCTATCCCGGTCACGGCCCGGCCACGACCATCAAAGCCGAACAGCGCAACGTTCCCTACTGGATCAGGGCGATCTGAAGGGCATCTCCAAAAACGCTGCGGAAAATGCCTCACACGATCCTGACACCGTATCGATCGATATGCTCTTTCAGTGCGTCATTTTTGATGCTGTCATAAACAACAACATCGAAAAAATAGGGCAGATTCGTTTCTTCGTTAAGCCGATGTGCTACGGAAGAAAGTGTATTCAAATCCACGGCACCCTTCAACGCGATATCGACATCCGAACCCCGCTTTTCCCGTCCCAGTGCCCGTGAACCGAACAGTATCGCTTCTGTCACATTCGGAAAACTCTTTATGACTTCCTTGATACTGTTCTCTATAACCGGATCATGCATCTGCATCCTGTGCCTCACCGCCGTTTCTGTTTCATGATATGATAAAAAACATCCATCCGCGGAAAATACTCATGTGAAATCCGCTCCTGAAATTCATCGAGAATGGAATCATCATACGTATGCGCCGCAAGGTTTCGTTTTTCAAGGGCATCCAGCCAGACATCGCCGTCATCGATCAGTTCGATCCGGTAGGCGGTTTTAATCGCTTCTCTCGGGCTTTTGACAAGATAGCCTTCCGCTTCAAGATAATCTTTCATGACCTTCCATGCCAATTCGAACGACACTTCGAAAAACTGTATCAGACCGGCCTGTTCGATCTCTGAAAGCGATTCGCGTTCCACAGCGCTGCGAAGATGCCCTATCGCTTTCTCGTAATTATCGAAACGCTGTTTCCACCGCTGTGTCATCATCCCTCTCTTTTACAGGTTTTTCATATTATATCTCATGTCCCGGTATCGGTCCGCGTTCCTTTGACCTTGTCGAGCTTGATTTTGCGCGAAGGCTTTTTGCCGACGGGTCTGCCTTCATTTTTCGACGGATTTTTGCTGTCAAACGGTTTGGGTTTTCTTTCACCGCTGCGCTTGTCAAAATCCCGACGCGGTTTCTTTTCGTAGGATTTTTCGGCACCGCCCTCATGCTTCTTGCCGTAGGATTTGCGCTGCCCCTTTTCCTCCTCGCTTCGCGGGGTACCGTCATAGCGGTGGTTTCGCTCGCCGCTCTTGCCGGAGAAGATCGGCTTTCCGTTTTCATCCTTGCCGAGATAACGGGACTCTTTTTTCTTTTTCTCCCACGGCGTCTTCGGCTTTTGGGACCGCTGCGGGCGCCCGGGCCGCTTCGCTTCACGTTTGGCTTTCTCTTTTACCGCCTTCGGTACCTCAGGCTGCTGCGGAGCAAAATCACCGATGATCTCCTCGCGCAGCGTCCGACCCAGAAAAGTTTCGATAGGGTAAAGGCGTTTTTGCTCGGAAGGTTCAAGCAGTACGACGGCATACGTTTTCGCCAGTGTCAGGCGCCGGATATAACCGACGGCGCTTTCGGGAAGATCGAAACTGATCAGCATATCGTAACGCGC
>JALWNV010000191.1:0-6369 GCA_027083665.1 Helicobacteraceae bacterium | reverse complement strand
ACGGGTCGATATGTTTTTCGATTTTTTCCAGGTCGTCGTCGGTGATAACGGTTACATTGTCAGCGGCAATGGCTTCGTGAAGGTCTTCGGGAAATTCCGATGCCGCGACGAGAATCTTCAGCGCATCGTTTCGCGCAAGCAGGTACTTCAGCAGTTCGGGTTTGCGCTCGCTCTCGCAAGGGTGCAGGCGGTGGTTTTGACGTTTGATCGTCAGGACGGGTGATGCCATGGACGGTTCCTTTTTTCTAACACATTCGGAAAAGTGACTGGGGATCAAATTGCAGACTGTCTTCTATAAATAGATTGCTGTATTATAGCGTAACCGGAAAGACCCTGTTGTCTTTTGTCCCGAAAATTCAGGTATACTTCCGCCAATTACAGCGCACATCGGTCTGCGACTGTCTCCGTATCAGCATACTACACTGATTCAAAACCATTCGATTGACGCCCGGACCGATTCAAACACTTCTTTGGACGGGCTTTCTCACCAGGAACATAACCAATGTCATTTACCACTTTAGGGCTCAACGAAGCCATTTTGCGTGCCGTCAAAGAAGAAGGCTATACTACACCCACGCCGATCCAGAAACAGGCAATTCCCGTCATACTCGAGGGCCGCGATATTCTCGCGGGTGCCCAGACCGGGACCGGAAAAACTGCCGGGTTCACCCTGCCCCTGCTGCAGCGTCTCGGCGAAACCGCACCTGAGAACCGCAAAAAACGTGTCCGTGCCCTCATTCTGACCCCGACACGCGAACTCGCGGCACAGGTACACGAAAGTGTCCGCACCTACGGAAAACATCTGCCGTTTCGCTCCACCGTCATCTACGGCGGCGTGGGCATCAACCCGCAGATCCAGACCCTGCGCAAAGGGGTCGATATCGTTATCGCCACCCCGGGACGGTTACTCGATCTGATCGGCCAGAAAGCGCTTAGCCTCGCGCATGTCGAATTCCTGATCCTCGACGAAGCGGACCGTATGCTCGATATGGGCTTCATCCACGACATCAAAAAGATTCTTGCACTGCTGCCGAAAAAACGGCAGAACATGCTCTTTTCAGCGACATTTTCCAACGAGATCAAACGTCTCGCCGACGGCCTGCTGGACAAACCGGTTCTCATCGAGGTCGCCCGGCGCAATACCGCCAGCGAGCAGGTGGAACAGACCGTCCACCCTGTCGACAAGAAGCGTAAACCCGCCCTGCTGACCCATCTTATCAGCGAAAACGACTGGCGGCAGGTCCTGGTGTTTACCCGCACCAAACACGGTGCGAACCGCCTCAGTACCCACCTGGAAAAAGCAGGCATCAGCAGTGCCGCCATTCACGGGAACAAGAGTCAGAACGCGCGCACGAAAGCCCTCGCCGCGTTCAAGGATGGGAACGTACGCGTGCTCGTCGCCACCGATATCGCCGCACGCGGTATCGATATCGATCAGCTGCCGCACGTCGTCAACTATGAGCTGCCCAACGTTCCCGAAGACTACGTGCACCGCATCGGCCGTACCGGCCGCGCGGGCAACGAAGGCGAAGCTGTATCGCTGGTCTGCGTCGACGAAGATGCATTGCTGCGCAATATTGAAAAGCTCATCAAGCGCACTATCCCCAAAAAGACAGTCAACGGCTTCATCCCCGATCCGTCCATCGAGCCGGAACCTATCCGGCAGCGCGGCGGCGGCCGCAAGCGTACCCCCCTCGGAGAAGGAAAACCGCGCGGTGCAAACGGTTCACGCCGCAGCGGCTCACGCGGCCGCTCTCAGAACAAACCCGCAGAAACTTCGCATTCAAACCGCAATCACCGAGGACGATAAATGGCAAGCGGTACCAAAAGGGCGGATATAAAAAGCGGGATGAGTGTCGCGATTGTCTTGAAAGAGGATCAGGATACCGGGAGGCTTACGGACGGGATCGTCCGTGATATCCTGACGAAATCCGCCAACCATCCGCACGGCATCAAAGTCAGATTGATGAGCGGGGAAGTCGGAAGGGTCAAAGAGATCTACTGATATTGCCCCGCAGCACCGGCCGCACCCATCGCGGCACCCAGCATTGCCAATCCCATGAACATGAAGAGAAAGAAAAGCACGTTGATGATCACGCCGAGTACGATTGCCCACGTATTGTAGCCTCCGGCGAGTTTCATGGCCTCGATACGTTTTTCCGGTGTAGTTTCCTGCGCTTCGACCAGCCGCTTCATCTCCTGATAACGCTTGTAGACGAAATAAGGTGCCGCACCGCCGTTGGCGACCCAGACGAGAATTCCCCCGAACGGAATAAACGACGCGACGATACTTGCGGCAAATAGGATCAGCGCAGCGATATACGCCTTGCGGTACAGATAGAAGAATACTCCCCCGAATAAGCCCCACCAGGACCAAACCCAGGTGAACTTACCGCCGTTGGCCTCGATTTTGGAAAAAGCGTTGCGATACCACTCGTACTTTTCAGGTTTCTGGACAAACGCCTTGAGCATTTCATCTTCATACTCCGAATGCGCTACCGCACGTGCCTGATTGTTTACCGTTTCCGGTGCCGCTTGTTCCGTCGTTTCCGACATGGCATCTCCTTCAAGAATAAAATTTCGGATAATGGTATCATAAAAAATGATATTTAAAAAACGGACGATTCTATTCGATCCATCCGCCGCCGACAAGCCTGTCGTCATCGTAGAAAACGGCGGCCTGCCCCGCCGCCACACCGAGCACGGGTTCTTTCAGGCTGATCCGGGCCTTTTCGCCCTCGATCTTCACATGGCACGGCACGGCTTTCGTCCGGTAGCGCAGCTTCACCGTCGTATCGAACTCGTCGCGCTCGTCGAAGAGGTTGATATTGCCGATGGTGACTTCCCGGACCTCGAGGTCTTCTTTTTTCCCCACGACGATCTGGTTGGTCTGCGGACGAATCTCGAGGACATAGTGCGGTTCATGCGCACCGCGGACGGTAAAGCCCTTGCGCTTGCCGATCGTGTAATGCATGTAGCCTTTGTGCTCTCCGACGACATTGCCCTCCTTGTCCAGCACCTCGCCGGGACGGTCGATATCGACGTAATCCTTAAGGACGTCGACATAGGTCGTCTCCACGAAACAGATCTCGCTCGACTCCGCCTGCGATGCGAACGATTCAAGTCCTTTGATCGAAGCGGCATAGGCCTTGATATCCGTTTTTTTGCGCTCGCCAAGCGGAAAGATCAGCCGCGGTACGACAGCCCTGTCGATATAGAAAAGAAAATAGCTCTGATCCTTCGTATCGTCTTCGGCCTGATACAGGTAACGGCCGTCGGTTTTGAGGTAATGCCCCGTCGCGAGGTAATCCGCCCCGATCTTGTCCGCAAACCGTGCGAGCGCCCCGAATTTCATCGTCCGGTTGCATAAAGCACAGGGATTGGGGGTTTTGCCTTCTTTGTACGTTTCGACAAAAGGACTTACGACATTTGCATCGAACTGCTCCTGCAGATCGAGGATATGCAGCTTCACCCCGGCGAAATCCGCCGCTTTCTGCGCCCGGGCCTGATGGACCTCGTGGTATCCCGGTTTGGTATGCAGCTTCATATAGACACCCTCGACATCGTAACCCTGCTCTTTGAGCAACATCGTCGTCACCGTCGAATCCACCCCGCCGCTCATCCCGATCAATACTCTTTTTTTCACTCGTCTCTCACTTACGACTTAATTGGAACCCGCATTGTAACAACAATGTGATGGCATGAAGTTAAGAAAAGTCAACTAATCACACTTTTGCGCCCCCTTTTGGATAAGTTTAAATTTATTTATATCATTTTTTGAGTAAGCTATAATGGAAAGTGATAAGGAGTCTACATATGAAAAAAGCGTTTTTCCTCTCGTGCATCGGTGCAGCGGCATTGATGGCGGGTATCCACGAAACCAACGACGGCCGATTTTTGCAGCTGTTCGACGACAACGATCCGCAATCGAGAATCATCGCCGAAGTACGCATCGACGGGACGGGGCTGCGCACGCTCAAATGCCGTTCTCCCAAAGACGGCATCGTCTGGTGCAAGGTACAGTATTCGTCCAACGGTGTCAACCTGACAGGCTGGAGCGACAAGAAGTCCCTCGATACCATCGCCGCCATGCCCAACACCCGCCCGACGTTCGAAAAGCACTACGGCGGGCGCTATGAAGATGTCGCGAAAGCCGTCCTCGCACTCGACGACGGCTTCCTGATCGCCGGATATACCCAGAGTTTCGGCGAGGGGCAGAAAGACGCCTATGTCATCCGGACCGACAAATTCGGCAACGAGCAGTGGTCACATGCCTACGGCGGTCGCTACGATGACATCGCCAACGCGGTCATCCCCGTCAAAGGCGGTTTTCTCTTCACCGGCTATACCCGCAGCTTCGGCAACAAGATCCAGAGCATTTACGCCGCCCGCATTACGGAAAAGGGATCGCTCATGTGGGAGAACGGCTACTTTTCCGATAACGACGACCGTTACGAAGGCAAAGGACTCGCAAAAATTAACGACAATCACGTCATGATCGCCGGATACGAAGACCATATCAAGTTCTTCAACTCCGAGGTCAACTGCTACCTTGCCGCCGTCGATATCAACGGCTTTCAGAAATGGCATGCCTACTACGGCGGCGAAGACGAAGAGAAAGCCAACAGCGTCGTGCGTGTCAAAGACGGCTATGTTTTCGCAGGCGTGACCGACACATGGGGACACGGTGACGAAGACATGTACGTCGTTAAAATCGATGAAAGCGGCAAACGCGTCTGGCACAATGCGTTCGGCTACGACGACAAGGAAGTCGCCAATCAGATCATCGCCACCCGTGACGGCGGCTATATCGCCGTCGGCACGACCGACAGCGACCGCCGCAATTCCGACGACATCTATGTCGTCAAAATGGATGCCAAAGGCAACCGCCAGTGGCAGCGCCACTACGGCGGCGAAAACGACGAGGAGGGATTCGGCATTGTCGAAACCAAAGACGGCTACGTCATCGTCGGCTATACCGAAAGCACGAAGAACCTCGACATGCAGGTCTATCTGCTCAAGATCGACCGCAACGGCAACATCTACTGGAAAAAGACCTACGGCGGACCGGACGACGATGCCGGATACGCCATCGCCAAAACCGACGACGGTTTCGTCATCGCCGGCTTCAGCGAAGGCCGTACCGACCGCGGCAACGATGTCTTGCTGCTCAAAGTCGATCGAAACGGCAATCTCTAAAGCGCTTCCCCGTCACCGCGGCAGCGTAACTCAAAGGGACGTTTCGGTGATTTGTACGTCCTTTCATCTGAGTCGAACGACCCGGTAGACATCTCCCGTTTCGGGACGCCCGACAACACCGCGGGCCGTTTTGAACCGAAACGGCAATGTTACCGGAAGGTTTTTGCTGACCGGATCGACCGAACTGACACTGAAATGCAGATGCGGGCCGCTTGAATAGCCGGTATTGCCCGAATAGCCGATAAACTGCCCCCGGCGGACCGACTCGCCGACACGGACCGTCACACCGTACTGTTTCAGATGATAATACTTGCCCAGCGTATGGTCGTCGTGTTCAATGATGATATAATTGGCCTCGCTGCCGAAACGCTTGTCGAAGCCGCCTTTGTGATGACTCGACTCCGCCGCGACGACTTTGCCGCCGCGGGCGGCGTAGATCTTCGTCCCGACCGGACACTGAAAATCCACAGCGTAGCGCGTCAGTCCCTTGTGGGTCACACCGCCGTCAAACCCCTGCGACACTTTCGCCCGGCTCCCCGCTGCGAACGGAAGCCGGTAGAGCGGATCGCTGTGACGCGCACTCAGCCGTCCCATCACCCAGCTGTAGCGCGAAGAGAAACCCGCACGTTTTTTCCGGTCAACCACATCGACGGCGAGGATCCGCCGTGTCGCGTAGGGTCCGAGTTCGAGCACCAGCGGCAGCGGCTTCGACGCCCGAAAGTTTTGCAGCGTCGGCAAGGCAAGCGTCAGCGTGACGGGATAGATATTTTTATTCTGCGCATAAAAAAGGAACCGGTCGCCCCGGCGTTCGGTATAGACGGTAACCGGACGGTCGCTTTGGCGAATCTCCTCGAACGAGAGCACGTTCTGGTCTTTTTTGAACGCGCTCCTCTCCGTCGACAAAAAGGCGGCGCTGCGCTCCTCGATACGCATATCGTCACGGATTGCCTCCATCGCGGCAATGGTGTATTCCTCCCGGAACGACTCGTAATACGCCAGCGCTCTTCGTCTGAGCGAAGGGCGTTCGAGCGGCTCGAGCGGATGCGAGACCAGCCGGTCGAAACGGTCTCTGTCCCGGTCCTCGATGGCGGCCGTCAGCGCTTTCGCGTACCGGTGCTGCCATTTGCGGCTGAGCTTCTGAAGTTCCCGCAGGCAGCCGAGGTATCGCGG
>JALWNV010000190.1 GCA_027083665.1 Helicobacteraceae bacterium | reverse complement strand
GCGTCTGTGGTATTGAGCATCACCGGTACCGCCGCGGTATGCCAGTCGTTGGCATGAATGACATCCGGACGGAAACGCAGCTTTTTCGCCAGCTGCATCACCGCTTTGGAAAAGAAGATGAAGCGGATATCGTTGTCACCGTACGCGATCCCCTCCTCGTCGTACAGTCCCGGACGGCCGAAGAAGCCTTCGTGCTCGATGAAATAGACCGGAACGTCGCTGCCGGGCAGCCGCCCTTCGTCGACCGCGGCCCAGGCTTCCCCCGCACTGCCCATCGGCACACCGAGAGAGCCTTCCATACGCCGCAGAGCGTATTTCTCCCGGTCGACGGCATCATAACGCGGCATGACGACGCGGACATCGTGGCCCAGTGCCCGCAGCGCCTTTGGAAGTGCCCCCGCCACGTCGGCCAGCCCGCCGCTCTTGGCAAACGGGACGACCTCCGAAGCCGCCATCAAAATGTTGTATCGTGTCATCATCGTTCTCCTGTTATCGTTTCTCTATAGAGTTCCGCGTATTTTTTCGCACTCGCATTCCACGAAAAATCGCATGCCATATCGTGTGCCGCCGTCTCCATATACCGGTCGTCCCGTCCGAAAAAGCGTACAGCCCGTTGTACCGTACCGACGAGTGCGTCGGCGTCCTTCTCGCCGAAACAAAATCCCCGGCCGCAGACCGGCGTTTCGGTGCCGCCGACATCCGCCACCGTATCGGCCAGGCCGCCTGTCCTCCGGACGACGGGAAGCGTCCCGTAACGCATCGCGATCATCTGGTTGAGCCCGCACGGCTCGAACAGCGAAGGCATCAGCAAAAAATCCGCCGCCGCGTACATGCGGTGCGAAAGCTCTTCATCATACCCCAGGGCCAAATGCAGGTTTTCGTGTTGCGAAGCCAACACCGACAGACGCGAACGGTAGCGCGATTCTCCCTCCCCCAAAATTGCGACATTGCACGGCAGCTGCACGATCCGCGGCAACGCCTCTATCAGTAGATCGAGTCCTTTTTGCGCCGCGAAACGTCCGATAAAAATGAACAGCGGTTTCTCTTCGGTCCCCGGCAGACCCGCCTCCCGGAGGTAGGCCGCCTTGTTCGGCCGCTTCCCCCGCGGTGAGTCATACGACGCTGCCAGGGCACGATCCCGCTGCGGAGAGAACTGCTTCTCGTCGATACCGTTGAGAATCCCCGAAAGCTTGTCGCGATGATAGCGTAAAAACCCCTCCAGTCCGCAACCGAATTCCGGGGTCAGTATCTCCGAGGCGTAGGTCGGACTGACCGTCGTCACGCGGCCGCTCCACCGGATACCCGCTTTCATGAAACTGATCCCGCCGTAGAACTCGACGCCGTCCATGGTGAAATGGCGGTCTTCTAACCCGAGCGGCGCCCGTTGCGAAGCGTCGAACACACCCTGGTAGGCGAGGTTGTGGATCGTGAACACCGCGGCGGTCTCCGGCTTCTCTTCCGAGAGATAGAGTGCCGCGAGGGCGGTCTGCCAGTCGTTGAGATGCAGCAGATCAAACGCGCCCCTCACCGCATACCGTACGATCGCCCGGCAGAAAAGCCCGAAGCGGATCGCATTGTCATCGTATCCCTCGCCCGGAGGACCGTACAGGTAGGGGCGGTCGCACAAGGCGGATTCATAGACGAAACGGTAAAGCACTCCCCCGTACTTGCAACCGAATATCCGCACCCGAAAGCGGCGTTCTCCCATCCCGATCCAAAACGGATCGCCCAGAGGTTCGATACCGTAACGTTTGCGGTCGATCGAAGCGTACAGCGGCATGATCGCTTCGATATCCGCATACGCGCGCATCGCCCGCGGCAGACTGTACGCCACATCCGCCAACCCCCCGGTCTTGGCAAAAGGAAAGATCTCGCTAGCGGCGAAAAGAACGCGCGGCCTATGCATCGATACCCTCTTTGAGCAGTTTTGACGCCGTTTCGGGGGCGACGGGATTGATCATAATCCCCGTCGAAATCTCGAAGCCGCCCTGCCGGTACAGGCGCGGAACGATCCGCAGGTAAAACGGACAGCTCTCGGCGGCGTGTTCGAGGATCTCCCCGGCTATCTCCTGGGCCTGCAACGGCGGTGTCGCGAGTATGAGATTGAACTCCAAAAAACCAAGCTGGCGTTGAAGTGACGAAAGGACTTTCTGCAGCGTCGGCACGATTGCCGCGATCGTCGTTTCCGCAAGCGCACCGATCTGCTCCCGCACCCGGTCCGCGGCGATCAATACCTCAAACGGATAGGCCGAGGCATAGGGGCAGTACGCTGTCACACCGTTTTCAGCGGCAACGATGCGCCGCGCGTCTTCACGTTCGTGCGCAAGTACTTCCTGCAGCAGCGGACGGTCGTGCGAAACGAAATAGTCGTGGGCGACACGGTAGCGGGTACGTTCCCGGGCCGGAATGATCGGCAATCCGATCAGCTGCGTATGCGAATGCGACTGCGTCGCCCCCGCTTCTGCACCCTCGTTCTTGAAAAGACTGATATAGGCGATACGGCTATCTTTTCGCAGGTCCGCCACCCGTTCGCGCAGGGTACGCAGCCAGTCGGAGGTTTCGGCGCTACTCCACTGCACCATCGAGGTCAGATGCCTCGGCGTATCAATGATAATTTCATGCGCTCCGAAACCGTCCCAATGCTCGAACAGTCCGAAATGGTGCGCGTAGGGGGCTTCGATCTGTACGGCCTTGTAAAGGTTGGGAACGACCCGTGTCCGCCAGTGCGGTGTATTCGGCAAAGAACCCGGCTCGCGCAGGGCGAAAATCTCCGGAGGCGTCATCGATTCATGCCCTTCGCAAAACGGACACGCCTTCGGCACAGCCTCTTTTTTCGGCTTCCCCCGTCCGATATCGGGACGATGCAGGCGTTCGGGAGCGATAATGACGTAGCAGTCGTGCAGCCGGTCGTAACGGATATCAGACACGGGAAGCTTCCTTCTCCGCCGAAATCAGTTCAGTTTTCATGCACGCTCCTTTAAACAAACCAGTTTTCCGCATACGTCTGCTTGAAATCGATCGTCAGTGCACCGAATCCCGGCAGCGCCTGCAGAATCGTCTCTTCCAAGATCAGCTCGAATCGCAGATGCACACGCGAATGTCCGGCAAAATACTCCCGCGCCAACGCGACTTCGATCCGCTCGCCCACGGCCAGCTTCGTCCGCCGATCCGAACGGTTTGCGCCGAGTGCCAGATCGATACGCTCATCCGTCTCCTCGACGATGACGAGCAGCCGCGTCGCCGACAGATCGATCCGCTCCAGCGCGCCTTCGAACGCCAGGTAGGCCCAGCGGTCATCGTGACCGTATCGGATCCTCTCAATCGGACCGCGAACCCTGTCCATCGTGGAGTAGGCGCCGCTTTCATCGACACATCCGCTGCCGAGCCATTCGAAAAACGAACTTTCGCGCCCGTCGATCACCGGCGAAATCGGGCTTTGCGGAGGGCGCAGAAAATCCCTACCGCTTTGACGGGAAATGATCGGAATATAGAGATCCGACGGCGGAGGAATCCCCCTCAGGCGGTATACGGCGCTTAGATGCTCTCGAACGAGCGTCTCGAATTCGG
>JALWNV010000189.1 GCA_027083665.1 Helicobacteraceae bacterium | reverse complement strand
GGTCAGTACCATTTCGGCTTTTTTCTTTTTTTCGTCTTCGAGATACTCCACCTCCCAGACTTCGCCCCGGATCCCGGCGATCGTCTTGTGCCTGCCCGTTTTGTGCCATTCGAGCGCTTCATCCTTCTGCGCGTGCGCTTCCGGCTCCGGCGGCTCGGCGCCGCCGAACTGATCCATCATCGCTTTCATGGCATCCATGTCCATGACATTGACTTCCCCCTCGTCATAGGAGATCATATAGGTCTTTTCGCCTTTTAACAGCATCGACGATTTCAGCTGCTGCTCGCTGATACGGTAATCTATCCGACCGTGTCCGGCATCTTTATACTTGAAAACCGTCTGCATTTTATCTTCCGGATGATCGGGATCCTGCATCTGCAACACCACCGTGTAATCCGCCAACAGCGCCACTGAACCGAACAGTATCCATCCGCTTGCTAACTTTTTCATCGTCACACCTTCTCACAATTTGAAATAAGTCTATCGCTATTTACTTTAGGAGAGCATTAAAATTCCGCTACCGATCTCCGTCAGCGAGATTTTCGCATCATGGTAATATTAGAGACAATTTTATGTATAATTTATGAAAACACACTTTTGAAACGGAGTTTTCATGACTGCCCTGATCGTTATCGCCGTCCTTATCCTCGCCGTCGTACTGATGTACAACAGCCTGATCGCCAAAAAGAACCAGGTCGACAATATCTTCGCCGGTGTCGATGCCGTCTTGAAAAAACGCTACAACCTCATCCCCAACCTCGTCAGCTCCGTGCAGCAGTACATGCAGCATGAAAAAAGCATCCTCGAGAAAGTCACCGAGTTGCGCGCAGAGGCGATGAAGCCGGGGATTTCGGATGAGCAGAAAATCGCGCTCGACCGTGAAATCACTTCGGCCCTGGGCAATATCATGGTTGCCGTGGAGAACTATCCCGAACTCAAGGCCAACGAAAACATCATGCACCTTCAACGTACCCTGACCGAGATCGAGGCACAGATCGCCGCCGCGCGCCGGGCCTACAACCAGGCCGTAACGGATTACAACAACGCCATCGAAATGATCCCCACCAACATTTTGGCCAATATGATGCATTACACCCGCAAGCAGGTCTTCGAGATCCCCGAAGCCGAGCGCAAAAACGTCAATGTCAAAGAGCTGTTCAAACAGTCATAACGGATGAAAAGTGTTTCCGAACTGACCGACTTCTACTATACTGAGCTGTACGACAGCCTCGCCGAGCTTGAAGCCCGGCGAAAACAGGTCCTTAAACGTATCCTCGTTCTCTTTGGCATCATCGCGGCGGTTTTGATGTTCGTCTTGCGGTACGCCGGAGGCGGGCAGAGTACAGGCAATCTCGCGATGTGGGTCGGCATCGGTGCTGTGACTATCGGCGGGTTCGGCTATCACTACCTCATTCGCGGTTACCGCAGCGGTTTCAAAGAGAAGATTATCCGTCCCCTGATCGGCGCGATAGACAAAGAGCTCGCCTACGCACCCGAAGCCGTCGTACCGCAGACGCTTTTTGAATTTTCAGGCCTTTTCGACCGGCGCATCGACCGTTACAGCGGCAATGACTACGTTCAGGGAAGCATCGACGGTGTTCCGATCCGGTTTTCCGATGTCAAAGCGCAACATCGCAGCCGGGATTCCAAAGGAAAAGAGCAGTGGAGTACCGTCTTTCAGGGGCTTTTCATCGTCGCCGATTTTAACAAACACTTCAAAGGCCGTACACTGGTCCTTCCCGATCTGGCCGAAAAGCTTTTCGGTTCGTTCATCGGCGGGATGCTGCAGTCGAAAAACTTCTCCAAAGACCAGCTCGTCAGGATGGACGATCCGGCGTTCGAAAAAGCGTTCGTCGTCTACGGCACCGATCAGATCGAAGCACGCTATATTCTGACCCATACCATGATGCAGCGCCTTTTGAAACTGAAAGCGGAAACAAACAGCAAGGTATACACCTCGTTTTACGGCGAAAAGATCATGATCGCCATCGAGTACAACCGCGATCTTTTCGAACCTGCTGTTTTCCGCTCGCTGCTCTCCATCGATCAGGCGATGGCGTACATCGGTACGTTGCGCTCTTCCATCGGTATCGTCGAAGAGCTCAAACTCAATGAAAAACTCTGGAGCAAAGCATGAAAATCAAAAGCATTTCCGAACTGACCGACTTCTACTACTCCACTCTCGAAAAAGCACTTGAAAACATGGACAGAAAACGCCAAAACGTCGTGCGGAACTACATCATCGCCAATGTCCTTATCACCGTAGCGGCACTCGTCCCCGCCGTATGGGCCCTGCGCCGTCTCGACCATCCCGGAGCGCTTCCGATGTGGACACTGGGCCTGACCTTCGCCTTGTGGCTGGCCGCCGTGCGTTTCGCCTACAAGTGGATCACCGAACGCTATGCGGCGCGTTTCAAAGCCGAGATCATCCGGCCGCTGGTCCACGCCATCGCGCCGGGACACCTGCATTACTATCCCGCCAACTCCGTCAGCCAGTACCAGTTCCAGCGCTCGCGGCTCTTCGTCGGGAAAATCGACCGGTACGAAGGCAGCGATCTGGTCAAAGGGGAGATCGACGGTGTTCATTTCCAATTCTCGAGCGTGTTCGCCCGTCAGAAAGTCGAAGAGCGGTCGATACAGCGGAGCATGATCGGCCGGGATATGGACGAAGTACTGCTCAAACAGCTTTTCGACGGCAATATGATGACCCTCTTTCGCGGCTTTTTCATGGTCGCCGAGTTCTCCAAGCATTTCAAAGGCACCACCCTCGTCGTCCCAGACGCCGTCGATCCAAACGCCGCGGCCTATTCGCTGCTCTTCAATGAACGGGTGAAGAAAGAGCCTTGGCTGGGAAAAGATCAACGCATCAAGATGGACTCCCCGGAGTTCGAACGCCTCTTCAACGTCTACAGCACTGACAGTATCGAAGCGCATTATCTTCTGACCCACAGCATGATGGAGCGTATCGTCGGACTGAAACAGATGGTGGGCCACCGTCCGCTTTACCTCTCGTTCAACGGCGGCCACCTCTACATCGCCATCGCCTACGACAGGGAGCTTTTCGAGCCTTCCGTTTTCAAATCTCCCAAATCGTACGGGGTGGCACTCGAATACATCAAAACAGTCCGAAACTCCATCGCGATCATCGAGGAGCTGCAAATCGGCACCCGTATCTGGAGCAAGGCCGAAGGCGAACGCAGCGCCACCGAGCGCTACCTGCATGATTTCGATGCCACCCTCTCGCCGAAAAAACCGCCCTACGAAACATGAGACCGGGACCGTTTCGCAATCTATGCTAAAATCTATCCGACAATTGAAAGGACCGTAATGAAATCACTCTTTTTGCTCTTTTTAACGACTGTCGCGCTCTGCGCGCTTGAGATCGGTAAACCGCTGCCGAAGCTGACGCTGTCAGGGGACGAAGGCGGCACAATCGACGGCAGTGCCTTCGACAGCGACACCCCGCGGGGAAAAGTCCACATCATTTTCTATGTCGATCCGGACGAAAAGGATCTCAACAACGCTTTTTCCGATGCGCTCAAAGCCGAAAACCTTGACCGCAGCCGCTACGCATCGGTCGCCGTCATCAA
>JALWNV010000188.1 GCA_027083665.1 Helicobacteraceae bacterium | reverse complement strand
ACCAGCTCAAAGACATCCTCAACGGACGTGTCACGACAAACGAAGATGACTATCGCACCGTGACATCAGCGATCTCGGATCTCGACAGCTACCTGCAGAGTTTGGGTGACACGACAGAAGAGATTACAAAGATCGACCTCTCGCCGCTGTCGCGGGCTGCGGACGCTTTCGGGTCGATTGCGGACACCGCTCGCGGTTTCGTGGATGCCGCGATGGCGAACAATCTTACGTACAGCAGCGGCAGGTACCGCGCCGCGATGGCGGATGCCAGCGAGATCACCGCGCTGATCGCGTCCGGCGGCGATTACACACAGGACGATCTCTCCCGTCTGCGCGACAGCACCGACCTCGCCGCTTCATACGCGCGGACCCTGCTCGGTGGGCTTGACAAAAACAGCTTTGCGTACCGCATGCGCCAAAACGTCATCGCCCATCAGATCGGCGCGGTCGGAACCGCAGCGGAAAGCAACAAGAAAACATTCGCCGATGTCGTCGCCGCACTGGAAAAATCGCAGCAGAACGAACAGAGGCTCATCGCGATCAATCAACAGTTGCTTGAAGCGATGCGGCGAAACAACATTATTCTCGAGGAGTCGGCATGAGTATGTATGCAGACCACATTCCAAACGGCGCTTTTGTAGTGTCGCCGGATTATGAAACGGCTTCTGTGATAGTGGACGGGGCAGTGAAAGAACGCGCCTATTTCAAACAGTATCAGCTCAGATCGTACGACGTGTCGTATGTGGCGGCGAAATATCATACAACGGTCTTGACGGATGTTGTCGACGCGACACCGGAATATTCCGACACTGCCGCCTATGCACTCGGTGAGCGTGTCAAAGTCTCCGACTACGGTGTGGTCTTCGAAGCCGGCACGGATGTCCCGGCAGGCAATCACCCGCTCTCAGCCGACAGCGTCGACGAAGCCGGTGTGCCTTATTGGGTCGAGGCCGACACGATCGACGAAAAAAAGCCGTTCGACGCTTCGGCGGAAACGTCGCTCAGACTAACGGGCAGGGGGTTGATGCTGACGACGACGATCTTGCAATACTCGCTACCAATCTATGCAACCCCCAAGCAGCTGATCGAGCACATCTCGTTGATGGGGTTGCGCGGCAGCGGAGAGAAGACGCGAATGTTCGTGCAGTTCTATCATGCAGATCTAATGGGTTTTGTGCCCGGTTTCGAAAACGATATCAACAAGTGCAACTACTACAACGCAGCACTGATCGACGCGTTCGAGATCGATCTCGACAAAAGAGACCGTGTTTCGTTCGCGATCCCGGATATGCTCGGCGTACATCAGCCCCCGCCGCCAGATGTCGTTGACGAAAATGTCGCCGTATCTATCGCCCCCGGCGAGCATATCGCGATGGATATTTTTATCGAAACGCGTGAAACACCTTATGAGATATCAATGGTAAATACCCCGTGCAGAGCCGTCCACACCGATTCACTTGTCGGAGATCTGCAGGTGGGACTCGTGACGACCGGCAAACGCAACATGCTCGGACTGACCAAATTCAAAATGAAAGCCGGACGGCAGATTCGCCGACGATCGGAAGCGAACTACCTGCGCCGCCGCACCGTACAGAGTGCCGTCGAAACGATCGACTGCGACATTATCGTCAAAACTCCCGACGAGCAGCTATCCGCAGACTATTTTTTCCGTATCGCAGCCGAGACGTCACACATCATCCATGCCGGCGTACCGACGTATGACTGGCGCTTTATTTTCGGAGTGCTCGACGGGAATTCGCCTGTCGACAGCGAAGAGGCCAATATCTTGAGCGTACAAGGGTACGGCGTTGCATTTTTCGCGACCGATCCGATGATCACGCAGCCGGCGGCGGAGGGGTGGCAATGAAGCGTGCGGCGTCATGGATCGCGGTGAGTATGCGCGGGCTGCTTCCGGGCGGCGATTTCGGCTTCGATATCGTGCATACAAGACTCTATGCCGGGTTCGGAAAATCCAACGTCCGTATCGTCACCGAGCGCGACGATACCGGCTGGAAACCGCTGGAACTGCTCAGCGGATGGGAAGAGTACGACGAAAGTGTCTCATATCGCATTGACACTGCGGGTGTACTGCACATAAAGGGCACGGTACGCTACGGACCGCTGAACTATCCTGTGCTGCAGCTGCCGGCGGAAGCGCGTCCGACCAGGAATATAAGAAAAGCGGTTCCGATGCGCAGCGGCGTAGGCTTGATCGATATCGATACGGACGGATACGTGATTCCTCGCGGCGAAGAACAGGAAGCGTATGACGACCAGGGCAATCCGACAGGGGAAATCGTCGAAGTGCCGTATCTGTCGCTTGAAACAGGGGTGATTCTGTGAAACGAGTACTGTTTGCAACTTTAGTGTCGACCGCATTGTACGCCGCGGCGCCGTCGGTACCGACAGATATTTCGGTTGCGAACGTGTATGATCGTAACATTACACTCGACTGGATCAAAACGTATACAGATGAGGCAAACACGACAATCTATATCGTCAACGATGTAAACGCGACAAAAAACACATCTATCGTGCTGGCTGCCGGAACGATACCGCCTGTCGTCGTGTCGGGGCTCGAACCCTATACACCCTATTCGTTCGTCGTGTCTCCCGGAAACAGTGACGGTGAAACCAACTCGACGGAAACGAATGCAACAACGACACATACATGGAACGGATTGATGCTCGGCTGCGCGGACCAGGCGTTGGGGAAGCCGAAAGGCTATGTTCCGACAAAAAACGAGTATGCGCTCATAAAATCTTTCGCATGCTCTTATCATGGTGCAGCGGATATCCGGGGTATCTGCGATCTTGTCAATGCAGAAAAGATCGATATGCGGGGAAACTGGATCAGACAGCGGATACCGTCATGCATAAAAAATCTGTCAAGGCTTACATATCTCGACCTTTCGGGTAATTTAATATCCGGGGACATCCCTCCGGAAATCGGAACGTTGACAGATCTGAAAAAACTCGATCTGTCCAATAATCGCATCAGCAATATCCCGGCGGAACTCGGCAACCTGTCGAGTCTCGAAGAGCTGCACCTCGCGTACAACTCGATCGAACAAAAGCTTCCGGCGGAACTCGGCAACCTGTCGAGTCTTGAAAAGTTGTATCTCCAGGGCAACAGATTCTTTGGACATATCCCGGCGGAACTCGGTGACATGATGTTTTTAAGACGCATGAGACTCAACGACAACCGCTTGAGAGGACCTATACCGATCGAGCTTGCCGACCTTGACCTGGATCAGCCGTCGGGTCTCGGCCTGCATGAAAACTGTCGGCTCGAGCTGCCGGCCGACAGCAATGTATCGGATGACGTAAATGAAACGGCGGACATGATCGACTGGATCAACAATAAAGCGTCACTGTGGCGCGGATATGACGGTGTTGTGCAGACGGGCGGGAAATGTTGGACATCGGCGATCGGGACGATTATCAACTTTTACCTTCTCTCCGATTCGAACGACTCGAACGGAGCGTAAGAGCAAAACCCAAAATAAAGGAAGACACATGAAAAGAACATTTGCAATTTCGATGATAGCGGCGGCACTGATGCTCGCAGGATGCGGGTTGGGGTCGGTGAATACAAACGATGGCGGCGTT
>JALWNV010000187.1:611-3658 GCA_027083665.1 Helicobacteraceae bacterium | reverse complement strand
CGTGCCTTTGGCACGACTAACGACAGACCAAAAAAACCTTAACACGTGAATCGAATCCTAACACTTCTGACAAAAAACTTGCGACTTGCGACTAAAGAATCAAAGTTTCTTTCCCGAAACCAGTACCGGTCCGTACCGTCCGCCCCACAGCACGAACAGCAGCAGCCAGAGGGTGAACGAGAGGTCGAAGAGCCAGAAAGCACCGGAAAAGAGCGCATACAGCGCACGTACCGATACCAGCAGCTGCACCAGCGCGAACAGGGCGACGGCGAAACGGTCGGCGTGCGGTGTCTGTCCCGAATGCCCCAGCGTCACCCGGGTGCCGAAGCCGATGAGGATCGTCACAACAAAGCCGATCGCAGCCATATGCAGCGTTACCTTGGCGGCCGAAAAGCCGAAAAGGACAGCGGCGGTTTTGAGCAGGGCTCCGACCAGCAGGGCCGCAGGCAGCCAGAACAGTGCCAGGTGAAGCACCTGCAAGATGGCGGGCGAGTGCCGAAACGGCAGTTTCCACCGCCGGAACTCCGTAAGCATATACAGACCCAGTACGGTATCGACGAACAGCTCCGGCCATGAAAACCCCACGAGTTCAAGGATACTTTTCAATACCAGCAGGCCGAAAACGGTCGCGGTGAAGTAGCGGCGCTTTTGCGTCATGACATGGCTGAAAAACGGGACCATCCGCTGTCCGACGGCAAAAGCGACGAAGATGAGATAGAGCCAGATACCGACCGCGGCGGCAGGTGCCAGCAGCCCGGCGTCGGTACCGAAGGCGGCGGTCGTGATCTCAACGGCAAAGAGCAGGTGTGACAGCGCACCGAAGTAAAAGCCCGTCAGAATCCAGAACGGATCGCTCGAGGCTGTCGAGGCGTAGCCGGTCTGATAGATGCGCTGCAGCTGCGAGACGATCCGAAGGTGTGAAACCAGCAGCACAAGGGAGCCCGCTGCCATCAGCGGCAAAGAGAGCAGCGCACCCGCGACCGTCAGAACACTGCCGAACTGCAAGAGGGCGAAGATACCGAGGTAGTCCGTTTTGGCGATGACACCGCTTTGGCAAAAACGCGGAAATGTCGTGAAGATAAAGCCCGTGAAAAACGGGGTAAAGACCGTGAACAGCAGGGTGTATGCGTGACACAGCAGCGGGGAGACCTGCAGAAAGAGGATACCTTTGTAGCTCAGACCGAACAGGAGCATGACCGCGACCGCCCAGACGATTCCGGCGAAAAAGAAGGGCTGGTGCGGCTGGGAAAAGAAGTAGGCGGGCTTTGAACCGGCTTGCATTACAGAATATCCTTCCTGCGAAAGGCAAGGTAGCCCAGAACACTGAACCCCATCCCCAGAAGGATCGGGTAGACGACGGCGTAGATCATCAGCATTGTATGCCCCAGTGAATCGAGCAGATAATAGGCCACCGGACCGATCACGGTCAGTTCGGGGTCGAACAGGGCGATGGCGCCGATACGAAACGCCTCGAGCGGGTTGAGCATCGCAACAGCGATGATCAGGTCGTCCGAAAAACGGTTTTGCATCATCAGCCCGATAAGCGCGACATCGATAAACGCCAGCAGAATGATCCAGACGGTAAAGGAGAGCCCCAGAGCGATATCATGCGATTTGACCAGGGTCGAGATGAAAAAGGCGATGCCCAGAAAGACGGTACACAGCGAAAAAATCAGTGCGGAATACAGTGTGATCATCGCCCACGGCAGGTCGCCCCCTTTGGCCATTCCCCATGCCACACCGATAAAGAGCGCGACGATAACAGGGAAAAAGACCGTCACGAAACGTCCGGCGAACTTTCCCCAGTAGTACGCGCGCAGCGAAATGGGAAAGGAGAGCATGTATTCAAGGACATTGCTTTCACGGTCGGCGGAGATGGATTTGACTGTCGTGATCAGGATGAAGATCGGCAGGATGATGATCGTGACCTGCATAAATACCAGCAGCAGCCGGCTCAGGCCGGTAAAGCCCATGACGACGGAGTCGGTGATGCCGCTGATGAAAAACAGCCCCATCAATCCCCCGAAGACGAAGGCGTAGACATAGAACCATTTCGCCCGCAGACTCTCGCGGATATCGAGATAGCCGATGAGCAGCAGGTTTTTCATCGGGCCCGTTCCAGAATGCGTTTGCGTACTTCGTCAAATCCGATCACATTGTTGCCGCCTGCTTCAGCGGTATTGTTGTATGCGGCGAAGCCGAAGCCCATCGGTGTGATCGCACCGGTAGCGTAAACGGCGCGGCGCGCATCGATCCAGTCGCCGGTTTTGGCATCGGTGATCCAGATCTTCGCGGTCGATTCCCACGGGATATGCTCTTCTTTAAACCATAAGACGGCACAGCCGATATCATCGAATTTGTAGTGTTTGTTCGTTTTCGGATCGACGACCTGTACAGCAAACTTCCGGTCGCTGATGGCCATTTTGCAGCGTTCGCACATGTCGCGGTCCCAGTGCATTTTTGCGACACCGTCGCCGCCTTTTTTCTCGCAGCCGCCGAGGCCGCCGATGAGCATCAGGGCGAAAAGCCCTCCGAGGAACAGTTTAAATGTTTTCATCTTCTACCACCTTTCCAAGATCCATATATATCATTCGGTTGACCAGCCCTTTGACTTCGTCGACCCGGTGGGTGATGAAGAGGGTGCTGCAGGGATGGTCGATATCCGAGAGCAGTCTGTAAAAATTGTCCCGGCCCTTCGGGTCGAGATTTGCCGTCGGCTCGTCGAAAATAAGCAGACGGCTCTGTTTGGCCAGGGCGATCGCGATCAGCAGTTTCTGCTTCATGCCGCCGGAGAGTTTGAAAAAGGGTTTGGAGAGGTGATTTTTGATGTCGAGCTCCATCCCTTCGGCTTCTGCGATGATCGCTTTTTTCGGTGTCGCGGTACTTTGTTGGATATACGTCAGCAGTTCGTCGATACTGAGCTTTACCGGCGGCGGCAGCTGCGGAATGAAACTGACGTTTTTCAGTACATCGACACGGTGTCTGACGGGGTCCATTCCCTCGACGGTGATGTGTCCGCCGTCGAGATGGTAAAAGCCGAGTATCGC
>JALWNV010000187.1:0-601 GCA_027083665.1 Helicobacteraceae bacterium | reverse complement strand
CGCCCGTACCAGTGTCGTTTTTCCCGCCCCGTTTGGTCCCATCATCGCAATGTGGTCGCCCAGCCCGATATCGAGGGTGACATCGTCGAGCACGGCGGTTCCCATAAAGGTTTTTCTGGCGTTTCGGACTTCGACGATATTCACACGGGCTCCTTAAATCATATCTTTGAGTCTGAACGTGTAATTATACGCATCCGTATGGCAAACGTCAAAGCAGCGTCCGCACAGGGTACAGTCACCGTTAACAACGATCTGTTTGTGAATATCTTTCTCTTTGCGTTCTTTGTCGTATTTGGGCTTCGTAAACTCGATAACATGGTCTTCGAAACAGGCCGAGAGACAGGCGCCGCAGTGGTCGCATTTGTCCATATCCCACTGCACTTTCGTCGCGCTGGCCCATCCCAGGAAGTTGTAGGTGGTACCGACGGGGCAGATGTATTTGCACCAGCCGCGGCGGGAGAAGAAGATCTCGAACAGCAAAATCGCGGCGACCCAGATAATCGCCAGGCTCCAGCCGTAAGTGATGAAACGGCTGAGAATGCCGATGGGGTTGATGACCTCAAAAACGAGATAGCCGTCGATAAAGGTCAGCAGCAAAAAC
>JALWNV010000186.1 GCA_027083665.1 Helicobacteraceae bacterium | reverse complement strand
GGTCGAGACACTCGAGCATGTCCAGCTGCTGAAGAAAATGGAAGTCGATTTCGGGCAGGGGTACTTCTTCAGCCGGCCGGTTCCGCTGCCGCAGTTCGATCTGCTCTACCGAAAAAACCTCGTCAAGATGAAAGAACGCCGCGAAGCGATGAGGCGGCGTTCGGAACAGAAACAGGATACGCAAAAAAGATAAGACCTATTCAGACGCTGCAGAGGTGCGGGTTCGGCAAGGATACCGGATCCCTACATTCCCGGAATGCGGGGAATCCTCCCGAGCTTGGTGTTTCGGCAGTACCAGCCCCACCCTTTTTTCATCCAGTGGCCGACAAACGGCATCGGCAGCATAAACGCTTTTTTGCTGTCGCGGAAAACGAAGCCCGCACCGTCACCCGTATCCATAACGCACAGTATGTTCAGATGCTCCTGATAGCCTTTGCGCTTCTCGGAGCCGCGGTCGCGTTCGGCGATATTGTAGGCGATATTTTTGGCCATCACTTCGGCGACGTGCCCCTGCTTGGCGCGCCAATCCGGCCCTTCAAGCGCGGCGACGTCCCCGGCGGCGTAGACGTTGCTTACTTCACCGTCGATAATGACTTCGCTGTAGTCGTTGATTTTGATGAAACCGGCCTCGTTGGTCGGCAGATCGGACTCCTTCACGACCCGGTGGCCGTCACCGGCAGGGATGAACATCGTGAAATCCGATTCGAGTTTGCTGTCATCTTCGAACACGACGCCGTCGGCTTCGAAACGCTTGATCTTTTTGCCGAACTGTTTATGAAAACGTGAGCGTTCGAACATCGTGTCCATCATGGAGAGCGCCTGTTCCCCCATACGCGCTCCCGGCTTGGGCATCGGAGCAAAAAATGTCATCTCGAAATTGTCCCGGATGCCTTTTTTCTTCAGCAGATTGTGCAGGTTGAAAAAGAGCTCGAATCCCGGCCCTCCGCGTACCGCGGAACTGTCTTTCGGATTGCCGCCGAAGCCGAAGGCGATCTTGCCGCCGCCCTTGGCGATCAGGTCGTCGATACGGCGCTTGATCTTCGGTGCTTCGAGCGGATGGCCGCAGATGGAGAGGGTGTGTTCCTGCCCGGGATGTTTCATCTTGTGCGCTCCGATGGCCACGACAAGATAGTCGTAGTTGTCGAGCACTTTTCCCGAAGAGAGCGTCACCCGGTTCGCCCGGGCCTCGATCTTTTCGACACCGTCGACAACGAGATGAAACCCGTGGGCTTTTTGCAGATCTTTCAGATCGACCTTGACATCCGAGAAGTCGGCGTCACCCGTCGGGATCCAGATGGAGGTGGGATAAATATAGAAATAGTCGCGGTCACTCACCAAGGTAACGTTGTAGCCCTCCTTTTTCAGATACGCCGCCGTATCGACTCCCGCAAACCCGCCGCCGAGTACCAAGATATTTTTCATGATCGATCCTCTTCTTTTTATTAGATAATGTATCATAATGTATTGACGATAAAAATAACTTTAAATATTTATTTTATCGTCATTATTTCGATCCTTAAACGGGTTGCATAATTTTGGATGTATGAGAAGTTCAAGCGACTTGCGGGTATGATCGCGGAAAAAAGGAACGTATGATGACAGAAGAAAAAGCGCTGCTCGGCGGCGGGTGTTTCTGGTGTATCGAAGCGGTTTACCGCCGTGTCAAAGGGGTGAAATCGGCGGTGAGCGGCTATGCCGGAGGACAGACACCGGATCCGGACTACCGTTCGGTCTGCAGCGGGACGACGGGACATGCGGAGGTCGTCGAAATTACGTTCGATCCCGATGTCATCCGCTATGAAGAGATTCTTGAGATCTTCTGGGCAATCCACGATCCTACCACGCTGAACCGACAGGGTGCCGACACGGGTACGCAGTACCGATCGGTCATCTATTATTATGATGAAAATCAGAAGAAAAAAGCGGAAGACTCCATCGCCGGGGCACAGGAACACTTTTCCGATCCGATTGTCACGGAACTTTCGCCGGCGCCGGTTTTCTACCCCGCCGAAGATTATCATCAGAATTATTACGACCTCAATACGAATCAGGGATACTGCCAGGTCGTTATCGCGCCGAAAATCCGCAAGTTCATGAGCACATTCAAAGAGAAGATCGCCTGATGTGTTTCGTCATTTTCATGGCGATCGGCGCTTTTGCCGTGTCGTTATGGATGCACGGTAACCTGCTCTACGCCGCTCTCAGCGGCAGCATCGCACTGATTTTTCTCTTGTTCTTCATCCGCAAAATGATAAAAAGCGGACCGTGCATCTTCGGAAAACGCAAAGATTGCTGACGGGAAACACACCGTTTCCGCATTCCCGTCCCCTCTTTCCCGTTCTCCGATTCCCCCCGCCGGAGGTGTTTCAGAGCCGTCCCTGTTTGACCTGTGCCAGCACCATCGCCAGCGAAAAACCGTCGTTGTCGAACCCTTCTTCGATGCAGCTTTCGCATTTGTCTCCGACGGCGCACTCCTGATTTGCAAGCAACTCTTCCATCGTTTTAAGGTCGTTGTTTTTAATGCATTCGACGAGTTCCTCTACGGTAACGGAGTTGCAGACGCAGACTTCGCGGCCGGTATCGATCATGGCGTTCCTCCTCTGAGCTGTTTTGCAAGGGCGATGCAGGCCGCGACACTCGGTTCGGCCGCGAGGTGCACCCGCCGCCCTTTGCCGAGTGCTTGGGCCGTGGTTTTTCCGATGACGACAAGTTCCTGCGTGGGCACGATGTCGTAGCGGGAAGTGAAACAGCGCAGGGCCGAAGGCGAGGTGAAGATCAAAATCGCGTCGGCGGGAATGGCCGTGTCGCTGTTCGCGGTGCCGCAGACGGTCTCATAGACGACGGCATCGTCGATACGGACGCCTTTTTGCCGCAGCCGCCCGGCAAAATCGGAAGCGACAACCTTCGGACGGGCGTAGAGCCAGCGCCTGTCCGAATAGCGCCGCATGACGATATCATAGAGTCCGGCACCGTAGCCGTCGGATCGCTCGAGGACGTTTGCACCGAGGGATTCCGCGCGCTTTTGCGTCGCTTTTCCGACACACAGTACCGGCAGCTGTTTCCATTGCGGATCGATCGTTTCGATCGCCTCGACCCCCTGTTTCGAAGTTAAAATGATACCGTCGTATCGCTCCAGCCCGATTTCCGGTTTCAGAAAAACGGTTTCAAGCAGCGGCAGATGAACGACGTCGGGATCGTTCGGAGGTGTGATCGAAACGAGAAAAATCGGAACAGCTTTCATACAGGGGATTATAGCTTATTTGAACTGACACCCCCGTGGATACCCGGGGGCCTGAGGAGACGCTTTGAATGAAGACGGCAGCAGTATACAATGAAAACGTTACGAAAGTGTTAACTCCCGCTCCGACAATCTGGGCAGAGACCGCTGAAAACGGTTTCCGTCCGTTCGACCAGGTAGCCGCTTTTTTCTTCGGCGATACGGCAGATCCCGCTGCAGTCGATCACGACATCCTCAATCTTGCCGCACCGGCGGCAATGCAGGTGATGGTGCGGCGCTTTTTTCACCTCGAACACGCTCTTCGATTCCGGGATCTTCACCTCTTCGAGCAGCTGTTTCTCCGTCATGAGGGCGATATTTTTGTAAACCGTCGCCAGCGAGACGCTGGGATAGCTTTTTTGGACTTCGGCGTAAAGCATATCAATATTGAGATGGCCGTAGGTATTGAGGCTTTCGACGATCTTGAGCCGCTGCGGCGTGACCTTCAGGTTGTGTTCGCGCAGGTGCAAGGCAATGGTTTGAGTATTCATGATGCAATTAAACCATGTTTGACGTAAAAAAGAGCGAAAAGTTTACAAAGGAAACGGATGCCTAATACACAGTTAAGAAGAGGAACTTTTTATTTAAGGAAAATAATTATCGTTTGATGCTATAATGACGCAAATCGACACTACTCAAGGAGATATCATGTTGAAACAAGTGACATTGGGTGCCGCCGTTTTCGCCGCGGCACTTTCGGCGGAGCCGCTGGCCGAGCAGGCCAAAGCGACGGGGATGGCACCCATCCCGCAAAATACGACGGAACTGTACAAGCTCATCGACAATCCGGACAATCCGATCAACGCTGAAAAGGTCGCGCTCGGAAAACAGCTCTATTTCGATCCGCGCCTTTCCAAAAGCGGTCTGATCAGCTGCAACTTCTGCCACAACCTCGCGACCGGCGGGGTGGACGGCGTTCCGGCGGCGACCGGACACAAATGGCGCCACAATCCGCATCATTTGAACTCTCCGACCGTTTACAACGCTGTCTTCGCCGACCGCCAGTTCTGGGACGGACGCGACCCGGATCTCGAAGCACAGGCCCAGGGGCCGATGCAGGCGCCGCCGGAGATGGCCGCGGCACCCGAGCATGTCGAGGCGGTGGTCAATTCCATCCCCGGGTATGTCAAAGCGTTCAAGCATGCGTACAGCAATCCCGATATGAAGCCGACGTTCAAAGACGTGGCGGATGTCATCGCCGTATACGAACGCACACTGGTAACCCCTTCGCGTTTCGACCGCTATCTTGACGGCTGCGACAAAGCCCTGAGCGACAAGGAAAAAGCGGGACTCAAGACCTTCATCGAAAAAGGCTGCGTCAGCTGCCATACCGGTGTGGCGATCGGAGGCGGTATGCAGCCGTTTCCTGCCGTCGGAAAATACAAGTACGCCGATATCGGTGATTTCAGGGGCGATAAAAACGGGATGGTCAAAGTCCCGACGCTGCGCAATATCGACGAAACGGCACCCTATTTCCACAACGGTGCCGTCTGGAGTCTGAAAGAGGCGATCGAAATCATGGGCGAAACACAGCTGGGCATCAAACTCAGCCCGGAAGACGTCGCCTCGATCGAGACTTTCCTCAAATCACTGACAGGCAAAAAACCCGACGTCACGTTCCCGATGCTTCCCGCACGGACCGACGCCACACCGATTCCCGATCTGAACTGACCGTTCTTTCTCCTCGGGCCGTCTTCCGGCCCGCCGTTCCCTCTTCGTTACTCACAGGGTATTCATGAAAGCGCTATGCTACAATTGCTCCAAACGCTTTGTGAACGGATCAGGCAATGAAAAAACTTCTCTTTGTATGGCTTGCGGCGGCAGTGCTGCTGATGGCGGCCGAAACGCCGTCTGCAACAGCGGCATCGGCGGAAACCCCGGCGGAAACCGTCAAAACCGAACAACAGAAAAAAACCTTCTATACCCCTGAAGAGGTCTCGGAAGCGAGTTCACAGATCGACGAAGAGCTCGCCGAGATCAACGCCTCGCTTCAGCCGTCGGAAGAACTCGCCGAAATCGAAGCTTCGCTTCCCGCGTATGTCGAGTCGCTCGAAACGATGCTCGACTCCATCGACATGGAGCGGCTCGACACCTTTTCCATCAAACATCTGACACACCTGCACGAACAGGCGACGGTGTACAAAAACGAGCTCGAAACCTACAAGGAGATGTTCGACGAACGGGTTGAACTCCATACCAAAGCGCTGGAGCGGCTGAAGGCGCTTGAAAAAATCTGGGTCGAGACCCTGCAGTACGCCGTTGCCGAAAACGCCCCCAAGGCGATCGAGCAGCGCATCAACGCGACCCTGGTGAAAATCGCGACGATGCGCGACAGTATCAAGAAGTCTTTCGACAAAGTCCTGACCTACCAGGATATGGTCGTCGCCGAAAACCAGAAGATGCGCCGGCTGATGGAACGTATCAGCGAGACCAAGGACGAACTGGTCACACGCTTTTTCGTCCGCGACAGCGACCCGCTTTTTACCATGATCGAACAGGACGACTTTCACTGGGGCGATTACTTCCGGGCGACGGGGCGGATGATCCGGGAGCTTCCGGGAGCATTCTACCGCTTCTATACCGGCGATATGGACCGCCTGTATATCCACCTGTTTCTGACAGTGCTGATCGCCGGGCTGATGATTTTTCTCAAATATGCCGACCGCAGAGGCAGACTCTTCGTCGAGCGCGATGAAAAAGTACGCGGTTCCGTCATCTTCGTTAATATGCCCATCGCCGCAACGGTGATCCTTTCCATACTGCTCGTCGGAGCGGTTTTTCCCGAACGCCCGACCGGCGTGATTCTGGCCAACGTCACCATCGCGATGACGGCGCTGATCAGCATGATGCGTAAAATGGTACAGGGGCGGCATCTGTACTATATCTACGTCATCATGGCCCTGTACGTCGTCGGACTGTTTCAGGAACTCGTCATCGGCTTCGAAAACGAAACGCGGCTCGTCTGGTTCATCATCTCCGTGATCGTCTTCATGGCGGTCTTCCGTCTGTTCCAATCCCGTTTTTACGATACGTGGGTCTGGCTGGGCCGCTGGAAACCGGTCTTCCGGAGACTGCTTCCGGTGATTTTGGCGCTGCTGGGCATCTCGATCGTCGCCAACTTGCTCGGTATCTACAATCTCGCACACAAACTTGTCCTCGCGACATTGGTTTCGCTGATCCTTTTTATCGCATTCACCGTGATCGCGATGGTTTTCGGCGGCCTGATCGTGATGATGGTCCGCCGCCGGGCGAAATCCTCGTCGATCCTGATCGAAAGCTACGCCGATCAGATCGAGAAACAGCTCAAATTTATCGTCAACGGCGCCTTGATGCTGTACTGGTTCTACCTGGTACTGCACAGCTTCGGCGTGATGAACCTCATCGTAAAATGGTTCGAGGAGTTTATGGCGCTCTCGTGGGAAATCGGAAACCTGCACTTCTCGATGTCGGCGATTTTCAACTTCTTCTTCATCCTGACCGTTACCGTCTTCCTGACGCGCTTTATCCGCATCTTCCTCGACCTCGAAGTCTTCAGCCGGTACCGATTCCCGAGAGGGGTTCCGACGGCGGTGCAGATGATCATCCGCTATACAATCATCACAATCGGCACCATCGTCGCCCTGCACGCGCTGGGAATCGAACTGAGCGATCTGAGCCTGCTCGCAGGTGCGCTCGGTGTGGGTATCGGTTTCGGGCTTCGCAATATCATGGCGAATTTCATTTCGGGAATCATCATGGTCTTCGAACGTCCGGTACAAGAAGGCGACGTCGTACAGGTGGAGCAGACTTTCGGCGACGTGCTCAAAATCGGGGTGCGCGCGACGACGATCAAGACCTACGACGGCAGCGAGGTGATCGTTCCCAATGCCGATTTCGTCACCAAGGAGGTCGTCAACTGGACACTCTCATCCAAGCACCGCCGGATCAAAATGGCCTACAAGGTCGCTTTCGGAAACGACCCCAAGCAGGTGATCGACATCATCCGCGGCGTCATCGTCAGTCATCCCGACGTCAAGGATGAGCCGGCACCGAAGGTACTGTTCGAAGGGTACGGAGACTACTTCCTGGAATTTACTGTCTATTTCTGGGTGGATGACCGTCTGCTCGATATCAAGAGCGAAACGGCCATCGCCATCTACGACGCGCTGATCGACGCCGGGATCAAAATGCCGATACCGTTCTCGCAGGTACGGTACGAGGGGCCGCCGCCGGCGTAGAGTATCGATCCGGATATTGTCAGCGTATCAAAAACCGCACTACCCTTCCGGGCCGCGCAGAGAAAATCTTTTCCTACTCTGAAGCTTTTATCCTAATGTAAGTGTTTAGGAGTGATAATAGGTTATAGAGTGAAAGGATACAAGATGAAACAATATAAAATAAGCGGAACGATTCTGTTCGGAAGTATCGTAGCGGCAGTCGTCATAGGATGCGGCGGGGGAGGCGGCGGAGGTTCGTCCGCACCGACGGTCCAGTCGACAATCGATGAAGCGGCCATCAAAACGGTGGCGGGAAGAGTCGTAAACAACGGAATGTGCACCCTGGTAAGCGGGGGCATGACCAACCCCGGCAGTGCCGCCGGCTCGAGCACGGGAGGAAACAGCAGCTCTCAGGCCGGTTATTCGTCGGGGGGATCGAACAGTTCGGCAAACCCTTTCCCTGCTGCCGGACGTGAATATGAGTTTGACAATACTTATTACGGTGTCCTGGGCGGCTCTATGGACGTCCATACGAAGCACGAAAACGGGACCACTCGCTACACGTACAGCATGAACGCTTTTGAGAATATCTACAACGGCAAGGATGTCACGCTCGACGGAGAAGCCGAGAAGATTGATCATGGAAAACCGAGCGATTACGGTCCGGTCGTCAGCAATACGACCGCACAGACAAACGGCGCGGTAGCGGCAACAGTCAACGATACGAGCCGGGGAGTTGGAAGCGCCGAACACTACAGTATCGAGCTCAAAGGGTTTAATCTTGTCTACAGTACCGAATTGATGCAGCCGAACCGATTGACCGTCGATGCGATAAAACTGACCGATACGGACAAGAACAAAGAGTATTCGGTCACGAATGTAAAAGCGGATGCTTTCGGGATGGCCGATCAGCTGGCGAACCTGACCGCGGTCTACAACGATGCGGATGTCGGTACACTGCAGGTGACGCAGGAAAGTACGATGATCACCATTTCAAAAGAAGACGGCCTCGGCAATATTCCTCTGGTGACGAACATGACCGGCAGCGTGGAACTGGAAGCGACCGACGGGACCAAGGGGACGCTCGAGATTGTCGGAAGCAATGTCAAAATCTATACCAAAAATGCCAACGGGCAAAAAACACTCGTATCCGAGCTAAACTGCCCGGTTTTGACCAAATAGCAGCAGTGCCGATAGATCGCAGAGCGTTTTTGGCATACGGTTCGGCTGCCTGTGCCGCACTGATCTCCGGTGCCGGTTTATCCGGATGCGGGGAGAAGGAGAATGCGGAAAGCAGGCACCGCTATTTCAGAGATGGTGTCGCCAGCGGGGATCCTACAAAAGAGAGTGTCGTCCTCTGGACACGCTATACGGCACGAGACGATGATACGGCCTCGGCGGTCGAAGTAATGTACGAAATAGCGAAGGACGAGGATTTTCGTCATCTTGTACGCAAGGGAAGCGTACAGACCGATAGAAGTCATGATTTTACGGTGCATGCGGAAGTCGGGGGCCTGGAAGCGGGCAAAACGTATTTTTACCGTTTCCGTGTTCATGAAAGCTATTCTGAAACAGGCCGGACAAGAACCCTGCCGGTGAAAGCTGAAACCGTCAAACTCGCTTTCTTTTCATGTGCAAATTATACGAACGGATATTTTAACGCCTACGATTATGCGGCCCGGTTCGACGATCTTGACGCGGTGATCCATCTGGGCGATTATATTTACGAGTACGGCATGGTCGATGCGGACGGGAAACCCGCCTACGCCACAGAACGGGCCGAAGCGATCGGGAGGGTGCTGCCCGAAGACAATGACAGCGAGCTTCTGAGCCTTTCTGATTATCGGAAACGGTATGCGCTGTACCGCTGCGACCCAATGCTGAGGACACTGCATCGGCTGTTTCCTTTTATCTGCATTTGGGACGATCATGAAATCGCGGATAATGCCTGGACAGACGGGGCGGAAAATCATTCGGAAACGGCGGAAGGCGACTATAGCAAGCGAAAACGAAACGCCATGCAGGCCTATTTCGAGTGGCTGCCGATTCGTCCGGTGCCAAGAGACGGCAAGGCGACAATCTACCGTGCATTCGAATTCGGGGATCTTCTGTCGCTGCATATGCTCGACACCCGGCACGAGGGCCGCAGCAAGCAGGCCGGCCTGAGTGCCGAAGATTTGAACGATTCAGAAGCGTTCCGGAAAACACTTGCTTCGAAACAAGGAAAACTGATGAGCGATGCCCAGTGGAACTGGCTGAACGACTCCCTCCAAAATGCAAAGAGCAGATGGACGGTCATCGCTCAGCAGGTGATCGTCGAAAAGCTGGAACTGCCGGTGGCGCTGGCTGCCATATTGATGCAGCTGATGGATGGGGATCTGTCTGATGACGAGAAAGAAGCGCTGATCACAGAGGCGGAACAGATCGCCAATGAACTGGCTTCCATCAAAAAAAAGCAGGTGCTGCACGACCCCTCTTTGACAGAGGAGGAGAAAGCGCGGCTGCAAGACACCGTCCCCTACAACCTCGATGCCTGGGACGGCTATCCCGGGGAAAGGGAACGGCTTTACGCTCTTTTGCTCGGCCGAAAGAACTGTATGATTTTTTCGGGGGATTCCCACAATGCCTGGTGCAATCTCCTGCACGATGACGGCGGTGACCGGGTTGCCGTTGAAATCGGTGTCCCTTCGGTCTCGTCGCCGGGAATTGAGTCCTATCTCGGCCTGACGGACCGGGCGCGGATTGACCGGATGGAACAGGGAGTCCGGATGTTCAATCCGGAGACGGTTTACGACAATCTCTCCGACCGGGGGCTTGTGATCGCCGAATTCTCACAGGACAGGGCCGATATTCACTGGATCTATGTCGATTCGATCGATTCGGATCGGTACGAAAGGCTGGATGCCCGCTGCAAAACACTGGCATTCGCCGCAAGCTGAGCAAAGAAAAAAAGAGATAAAATCACCGTCTTCCCTGCCCGATACCGGCGGAAATTGACAACAAAGAGTGTCCCTATGCTGAAATTGATCTTTTTGAACGCGCTACGAAACATCCGTCGGAATATGCTGCGTTCACTTTTGAGTGTGTTTATCATCGGATCGATGGTGCTGCTGTTTGTCATCTTGCATACGGTCTCGGGGATGCTGACCGGGCAGTTCGCCCGTGCGCTGATGCATTACGATATCGTCGTGCAGTCGCGTTATGCGAATTCACCGCTGGGTTCGCATATCGATATCGATGCATACAGACAGATGCAACGCGAAGAAGGGTTGAAAGATGTCGATGCCGTATCCGTTATCCAGTCCAGCAGAAACGGCAACGGCCTCTGGATTATCGGCGTCAGCAATTATCCTGTATTTGCGGCCACATTCGGAATCCTGCTGCAAAAAGGCCGTGTGTTTAAAAAGGGAAGCTCCGAGATCATGATCGGCAATAACGCCATCAATATCCTGCGTCGCGGAGTCGGAAAGAGCGTAGCGCTGAACGGCGGCCCCCGTTTGAAGATCAGCGGAACCTATTCCTCCTTTTTCACACTGCTTAACAGTGCTGTTTTGACGGATCTTGAAAAAGCGATCGAGCTGAGTCCTTCAAAAAAAAGTATCAGTATGCTTCTGGCCAATGTACACGACAACAGGAGCGTCGATGCCGAAATCACTGTTTTGCGCCGCCGCTATCCGGAACTGGTTATCCTGAAGACGGAAACGGTCGGCGGCTCCATGACGACACTGCGCGATATCTCCGCAATGACACTGATGATCTCCTGGCTGGTTTTCGCGACAGCGGCCATCGCCATTCTCAATAGCTTGTTGATTACCACGATACAGCGGACAAAAGAGATAGGCATCCTCTCCGCGATCGGTTGGCCCAAAAGCATGATCGTCTCTATTTTTTTAACGGAATCGATGATACTCTCGGTTTCGGCCGCATTGGGAGGGGCGGCATTGGCCAAACCGCTGCTGTGGCTGTTCAGGCACGCTACATCATTGTCTGTCTACATTCCCGATTCGATTGCGCCGGATGTCCTGTACAAAGTCGCGGCGATGGCGCTTTTCGTCGGGCTTGCCGGTGTCCTTGCTCCCATGATCTATATCTTTCGGATGAATATCTCGAAGGCATTGCGACATGAATGACACGATACTGGAAGTTCGGGGGCTGAGCAGGTATTTCGACCGGGGACTCACTCCCGCGGTCGATCATGTCTCCTTGACGCTTGAGCGAGGAAAAATATACGCACTGGTCGGCCCTTCCGGCTGCGGCAAAACGACATTGCTGCACTGTATCGGCAATCTTGAAAACCGTGACGGCGGCAGCATCCGCTATGCGGGAAAGGCGCCGGAGGATATCCGTTCATGGCCGAAGTTTCGCCGGGAATTCCTGGGCTTCGTTTTCCAGTTTCACTACCTGATACCGACATTGACCCTGCAAGAAAACGTCGAGTCGGCCCTTCAGTGGTCCGGAACAGTCCCGGTACACGAAAAGCGGGCGCGCTCGGCTGCACTGCTGGAAACGGTCGGTTTGCAACACAAAAAAGATATGTTTGCCGAAAACGTCTCCGGCGGCGAAAGACAGCGGGCCGCGATCGCCCGCGCCTTCGCCAATGCCCCGGACCTTGTTCTGGCGGATGAACCCACCGGCAATGTCGACTCGAAAACCGGTGCAATGATTCTCGACTATATGAAAGAGTATGTCCGCAACGAGAACAAGACCATCCTGATCGCCACCCACGACCCGGATGTCGAAGCGATTGCGGATGAAATCATCCCTATGAAAGACGGCAGGATACGTTCTGTTTCTGAACGTTCCTGAGTCCGGAAACATTTATTTCAGATCACTTGTATCGTGCCATCGGTACGACAGTCCCGGACGCTGTTGTGTAAACGATAACGTCAACCTTGACCTTGTTCACGATATCCTCAACCTCTCCTCCCATCTCAAAAGAGATGAAAGTGCGGCGGAAGGTCACGGCTGCGGCGGAAAGGCCTTCATGCAGTTCTCGACATTGTCCGGGTCGATGTAGTTGAGAAATGCCTCGGCATCGGCACGGTTTTTGAAATACGCCGTCGAGTCGGTCCAGATGATATGGGCACTGTCTTTGAGAACGGGCTGCAGCGAAATCTGACGTGCCTGCCCTTCACTGTCATGCCCGTCATATTCCAGACGGTTGCCGCTGACAACATAGGCGGCAATGTTCTGCAGGGACTGAAGCTGCCCGTTATCGTCCATATAGCTTGCGTCGATTGTATTGTCGGCATTAAACGTAAAAAGCGCTTGACACTGAACGGCATTGTCGGCGCTCATCCAGTCGATGTTGTACCAAGGATTGGCAGTGATTTCATCTTTCGAAAGGGTCTGTTCCGCCAGATACGCTGTGAAAACCGCCTGCCCTTTGTCGCTCAGCTCGGTGGTCGAAAAAAGCTGCGGATAGGGATCGAAATGATCCGGGTCGATAATCGATACGATGAACGATCCGTCGTCAAGCTGTTTGACGGCAGTGATGGTCGTCGGTGTCATCCCCGGGACACTCCAGTGCATTTTGCCGTCAATGATGGTGTTGTTTCCGTCGACGGAAAAGGTATCCTGAGCATCGGCATGATTGTGGACGTTCATTCCGGACGCATCCGCATTGAACGTGACAACCGCCCGGTTTTCGGTTCCCTGACCTCCGTTCTCGAGTCCGTAAGTGTAAAATGTCTTGCCGGCGAGCATACCCGCGGTAAATTCGGGAGCCGCCGCTTCGGAAGAGGAGGACGATCCGCCGTTTTCGGAACTGACGGAGCTGCTGTTGCCGCTTGAACTGATGTTGCTGCTGACACTGCTGCTGTTGCCGGCTGTACCGGAATCGTCACTGCCCGAACCGCCGCCGCAGCCGCCCATAACGATGGCGCCGCCAAGCAGCAGCACACTCAAACCTATGCTTAATTTCATTGTCAATCCTTGAATTTTTATATAGATAGCACCTTTGAAGATCAGACCGCACTGAATGCTCTTCATAGGCGCTTTCAAGAATTTTATTTTTTGTTTTTGCTGATAAAGCAATCACATCTTTGCGATACGCCCGATGTTACAAAACACTACAGTTTTTGCAACAGGGTTTAGTCTTCACGACTCAGATAAGCTCGACAGGTACAGTTTCCCGTCCGTCGAAGTGTGCGGCAAGCGCTTTGCGGTCGATGACATTCTTCGCACCGCGGTAGAGGTTGCCTTCGAGCTTCTCAAGAGCCTCGTCGACGGCCGGAGAACTGCCTTTGAGCGGCAGCAACAACTCAAATAGTGCCCGGTCGTCTCCGGCGGCTTTGATTTTTTTGGCCATCGGCGTCTCTTTGGCCGCTTTTACCGGGCGTTCGCGACGCCACAGGCCCAAAAGCCACAGCGAGAGCGCGCCGGCGGCGAAACCGGCCGCGAAGATGCCCAGTGCTTCATAAAGGTTGACCCCGCCCCCGGTTGCGGCCGCTTTCGGTGTCGATGCCGGGGCGCTTTCGACGGGCGAGCCTCCCTGCACGACCGGGGCGGAGGGCTGCGACACCGCACCGGTCACCTCGATGGAAAACGGCGGGGTCGTTTTGGTCACGACCGTTTCCGTTTTGCTGTCAAAGTAACGAAATTCCATCGGCGCAACGGTGATATTGCGGTCGGGAATGATCGCGATTGTCTGGTCGAACGTACCGTAATAGCGTCCGTTTTGCAAATAGCCTTTGGTTACCGGGTCGTTGGCGTAGACGACGGCATTGTCGATCTGCGGATCGAACTTCGGGATATCCTCGACGTTGCCGTGACCTTCGATATGGATATGCAGGTTGACCGGTTTGTTCGCGTGCACTTTCGTCTTGTCCACCTCGGCGTGCAGGGTGAAGTCGCCGTAGACCTCGAGTCCCTGCGGCAGCGGCTTCACATGCAGTACGGCGGGGTTGGAGTAGACCTTCCTGTACTGCATCCGTCCGCCGCCGAAAAAAGGATCGTTGAAAAATACATCACCGAACATATCGCTGCGGCGCGTCTGCACCCGCGTCCCGATCTGCGCGTAGATGGCGGGGATCTTCAAGTCGCCGCTTTGCTGCGCGAACAGCAGATAGCGGTACGTCTGCGTGATATAGCCGTCGCTGTCCGCTCCCCGCTCCGCTTTTTGATTGAGACGTTTTATCCAGAAATTGTCGAGTTTCGGTTCGCTGATC
>JALWNV010000185.1 GCA_027083665.1 Helicobacteraceae bacterium | reverse complement strand
CGACGAGATCCATACGCTTGTGGGCGCGGGCGCGGTCAACGGCGGAAGTATGGACGCCTCCAATCAGCTCAAGCCGGCGTTGGCGTCGGGGGCGATGAAATGCATGGGTGCGACGACGTACGCGGAGTATCGGAACGTCTTTGAAAAAGACCGTGCGCTCAGCCGGCGGTTCGCGAAAATCGACATCGACGAACCCTCGCAGCAAGAGAGCGTGGAGATTCTCAAGGGGCTGCGCCGGAAGTATGAGGAACATCATAAGCTCACCTACGAGGATGAAGCGCTCGAGAGTGCGGTGGCACTGTCGAAGAAATACATCTCGGAGCGCTTCCTGCCCGATGTGGCAATTGATCTGATCGACGAGGCTGGCGCGTCGTTTCATCTTAAAAAACATGACAGAAACGTGGTCGAGTCACTCGATATCGAGCAGGTGATTTCGAAGATGACGGGCGTGCCGACATCGCGGATCAGCGAAGACGATACCGCAAGGCTCGAACATCTCGAGTCGGATCTGCGTGCCAGAGTGATCGGACAGGATGCCGCCGTCGAAAAGGTGGCCCTGGCGATCAAGCGAAGCCGTGCGGGGCTCAATCCGCAAGAGCGGCCGATCGCATCGTTTCTGTTTGCCGGGCCGACAGGCGTGGGCAAGACCGAGCTGGCCCGGGCGTTGGCGGAGACGATGGGAGTGCATTTTGAACGTTTCGATATGAGCGAATATATGGAAAAACATGCGCTTTCGCGTCTGGTCGGTGCGCCTCCGGGCTATGTGGGGTACGAGCAGGGCGGTCTGCTTACCGAGGCGATCCGCAAACACCCCTATACGGTGCTGCTGCTTGACGAAATTGAGAAGGCCCATCCGGACCTGGTCAATATCCTGCTTCAGGTGATGGACAGTGCGACATTGACGGACAACAACGGCTACAAGGCGAATTTCAAAAATGTGATCTTGATTATGACGTCCAACGTGGGGGCGACCGAGCGCAGTGTCATGGGTTTCAATGCCGACAGCAGCCTTTCGCGCGGCGAGGCGCTTAAATCGTTCTTTACGCCGGAGTTCCGAAATCGCCTCGATGCGGTGATCGAGTTTGCGCCGCTCGAGCGCGAGATTGTCGAAGGTATTGTCGGGAAATTTATCGCGGAGCTCAACGAACAGCTTGCATCCAAGGCGATTTCGGTTGTCCTGACCGAACGGGCCCGGGGCTATCTGGCGGAGATGGGCTACGACAAGGCGATGGGGGCACGACCGTTGGCGCGTATCATTCAGGAAAAGATCAAAGATCCCCTGACGAATGAAATGCTTTTCGGACGGCTCAGAAACGGGGGGCGTGTGACGGTTGACTTCGTGCAGGAAATCGTTTTCGCATTCGAAACCGACCACGAGGAAGCCGCCGTTTGACCGTTCCTCCGCAGATCCGTTACGAACTCGCTTTTCCCGATCCGCGCGATGCGGATGAAAACGGGATTGTGGCGTTCGGCGGAGACTTGTCTCCGTCGAGGCTGCTTTTGGCATACCGGAGCGGTATTTTCCCGTGGTACAGCGAAGGCGATCCGATTCTCTGGTGGTCGCCCGATCCCCGGCTCATCCTGAATCTCGAAGATTTCCGGTTGGGAAAATCCCTGAAAAAACGTATGAAACACTTCGAGATCACGTTGGATACGGCGTTTCCTGAGGTGATACGGAATTGCGCCCGTATCCCCCGGCCGGGGCAGAATGCGACGTGGATTTTGCCGGAAATTGTCGAAGCCTATACCACGCTGCACGAGATGGGACATGCGCATTCTGTGGAAGCCTGGCAAAACGGAAAACTGGTCGGCGGCCTCTACGGGGTGGCGGTCGGGGGTGTCTTTTGCGGCGAATCGATGTTCGCGTATGTCAGCGACGCTTCCAAAAGCGCTTTTGCCGTCTTGGTGGAACATCTCAAATCGAGAGGTTTCGAGATGATAGACGCACAGGTACCGACGGATCACCTGAAACGTCTCGGGGCCATAGAGGTTTCACGGGATTTTTTTCTGCATCGCCTCGAGAAGCTGGCACTTAAAGCGTGCCGGTTCTGACCGGCGGAAGACTGCAATGTAATACCGCTTTAAGCCAACTGTTTTTATACTGTCTGCATCGTTAAACGATGAAGGAGTCAAGTTATGAAAAAAGTTCTTGTAAGTATCGCTGCGGTAGCGGCGCTCGGTTCGGCGGCATTTGCCGGCGTCAACGATCAGACAGGTTGCGGCCTCGGTGCCATGATCATCAAAGACGACAGTTCGGCACTGATGCTCGCGCTGCAGGCGACGACGAACGGTACCGTCGGAAACCAGACGTTCGGTATCACTTCCGGGACATCGGGATGTAAGAAAGTCAAGCTGGTGATGAACGAGCGCGCCGCCGAGTTTGTCGCGTCGAACATGGACCAGTTGGCAAAAGAAGCGGCGATGGGGCACGGCGAATCCGTCGAGACATTGGCAGAGCTTCTCGGAGCGGAAGACAAAGCGGCGTTCGCTGCGGCACTTCAGGAAAACTACAACCGTATTTATACCTCCAAAGACGTCAAGATGGCGGATGTCCTCGACAATATCGTGACGGTCAAAGGCTAACTTCTTTCTGTGGCGCGGCCGTTTTCCGGCCCGCCTCTTTTGTGTTTTTCCATTTCGTTTTTTCAAAGGCTTTTGATCCGTGTACCGTTACCTGTTGATACTTCTTCTGATAGGGGGAACACTTAATGCGGACCGGCTGGAAGAAGCCCTTGAAAAAGCGCAGAAGATGCACCTTTCGCAAAGCCGGTACTGGCATCTGCTGCTGCACATGCCCCGTGAAACGAGTGAGATAGACGATCCGGCATTTTTTCTCGCGCCTGAGGGCAAGACGGACGCGGCGGCGGAGCTCAATGCCACGATCACGGCTCTGTACGAAGAGCCCCGTTTTGATGACAATGCGACGGGTTGTCTCTATCCGGCACGCCGCTACTGGCTGCGGCGGACGCTGGAACTTGAAGGATTGCCGGATTTGCACTGCCGTGCATTCGAGCGGATTGTCAAGAAGGTCGATCCTCAGGCGGCGACGCTTGTCTTTTCGGCGGCGCATATCAATTCGCCGGCTTCGATGTTCGGCCATACTTTTATCCGTATCGACTCTTCCTATGATTCGAAAATGCTTTCGCATGCCATCAATTATGCCGCCGGTGCCGATCCTGACAAGGAGAACGGCATTCTTTTCGCGTTCAAAGGACTTTTCGGCGGCTATCCGGGGCTGTATTCCATGCTGCCGTATTATGAAAAGCTCAAAGAGTACCGTGACAGCGAGCAGCGTGATATCTGGGAATACGACCTCGATTTCAGCCCGGATGAAGTCATGATGATGGTGCGGCATATCTGGGAGATACAGCGGGTCTACAACTGGTATTTCTTTTTCGATGAGAACTGTTCGTACAATATGTTCTGGCTGATGGAGATCGCACGTCCGAGCATCCGTCTCCGCGAACACTTCACCTATCAGGTCATCCCGCTGGAGACGGTTCATGCGACGGAAGCGGAAGGGGTGGTGAAAGCCAGACACTATCGGCCGTCCAAGCGGACAATCCTGCTGGCATACGAGGCGGTACTGGACGATAACGGGACGACGGCGGCAAAAGCGCTGGTGTTCGGAGAAACGGTGCCCGAAGCGGTACTGAACGATTCGGGTATAAGCCGGCAGAAAAAACGCTATATCCTCGAAGCCGCGGCGGAGTTGGCTCAGTATCATCTGATGAAAGGTGATGTCGACAAACCGACGTATCTCAAACGCTATCATGCCGTTCTCTCCGCCCGGGCGACATTGGGACGAGGGGAAAAAGTACCGATTCGCCGGCCGGCCAACCCGGACGAAGGACATCGGGCGACCCGGGCGGCGTTCGCGGCGGGATGGCGGGACGGCCGGCCTTTGCAGACGATCGGGATCCGTCCGGCCTATCATGATCTCGGCGACAGCGACATCGGTTTTCTGCGCGGAACGCAGATCGAATTTCTCGATCTCGTCGCCCGTTACGATCACGGCGGGGCGGCTGTTGAGAAGGCGACACTGCTTTCGATCGTTTCCATCGCACCCTTGAGCGCGTTTTTCAAACCGTTTTCCTGGCGGATGCATGCCGGATGGGACCAGTCGTTTTATACACGCAAAACGACGTTCAGTCTCTCCGTCGGAGCAGGCTACAGTGCCGGAAACGGCAGCGGCTACCTTTATACGCTTTTCGATCCGGAGATCTTCGTCACCGACCGGGCGGTTACGGCGCTCAAACCCTCGATAGGAAGTGTGTTGTATACCGGAAGCGGCTCGAAACTGCATATGGAAGCCGGGTACCGTTTCTATGACGACGGTATGCGACTGTGGACGGCGAAAGCGATGCAAACGTTCCGGCTGGGACAAAACAACGCGATGAAACTTTCGTTCGACTACGAGGAGAAGCGCGACGGAGTGCAGCGGAGTTGCTTTATAACCTATCATCATTACTATTGACAGCGCTGTTTTCGCAAACTCTTATTTGCTTTGGGCTATAATCTTTTCAAATTGAAATAAAGGGCATCCCCAACCATTCGGGAGTGCCCCGATGTGGAGTTTGCCGTATGTATCTGCCGGAACTGAAATTCTCGTTATGGGCCGATTTTATCGAACGCGAATTTATCGAGACGGGATTGAAGCAACTGATCGACAAGGGGATCGTCAACGGAGCGACCTCCAATCCCGCAATCTTCAAAAATGCGATTCTGACTTCTGCGGCGTATCAGCTGCAGCTCGAGGAACTTCGCGGCCATGAACCGAAGAAGAAGTACGAAGCATTGGCGATCTACGATATCCGGAAAGCCGCGGATGTGCTTTATCCCTTATATGAAAAGGCCGATGACGGCTATGTGAGTATCGAAGTCGATCCTTTTTTGTGTGACGATGCCGTCGGGACTTTGGAGGAGGGGCGCCGGCTCTACCGGACCATCGGCCGTCCCAACGTCATGATAAAAGTTCCCGCGACCGAAGCGGGTTTTCAGGCGATGGAGATGCTTGTCGGTGAAGGGATACCGGTCAATGCGACACTGGTGTTTTCCAAAGCGCAGGCGTTGGCGTGCACGGAAGCGTTCGCCCGGGGATCGAAGTGCGGCGCTCAGACCGTCGATACGGTTATCAGCGTCTTCGTCAGCCGTCTCGACCGGGCCCTTGATGCGCGGCTGGAAGCGAAAGGGATACAGCCCGCGCTTTCGGGAATCTACAATGCGGCGGATATCTATGCCGCCGTGGAAGCGGCCGGAGTCCCGCGATGCCGTACGCTGTTTGCGTCGACGGGGGTCAAAGGCGGCGGGCTCCGCCCCTCCTATTATGTCGACGGGCTTTTAGGATACAATACGGTCAATACGGCTCCCGTCGCGACGATCGAAGCGTTCGTAAACGAAGGAGACACGCTGCCGAAACTGCCGATCGAAACCGAAAAGATCGCCCGGCATTTTTCACGGATTGCGGAAGCGGGAATCGATATCGATTCCGTTTTCACGCAGTTGATGGCGGAGGGCCTCGACGCCTTCAAATCGGCTTTTGCCGAAATTCTTGCAGAAGTGGAGTAGTGTATGAGCGGAGTGAGCAATACGGAAATCAATATCGAAACTCTGACGTTCGAGACCCTCAATCGGATTCGGGGTTATCTCAAGCGGATGATGGATGCGGGCGGGTCGGATCTGCACCTCAAAGCCAACGCCGTCGTGCGTGCGCGTATCAACGGCGATATTACGCCTTTGAGCGGCGAGATCCTGAGCAAGGAAGATGCTCTGACCTTTGCCAAGGAACTTTTAAGAAGCCGATTTCAGGAGTTTGTGCAGAACAAAGAGCTCGACCTCGTCTATACGTATGACGAGAATACCCGTTTCCGGGTCAACATCTTTTTTCAGATGGACGGGGTGTCGGCGGTATTTCGTGTCATTCCCGTCAAAATCGTCTCCATCGACGATCTGGGGCTGCCCAAAGTCGTGCACCGGTTCACCAAGACGGAACGGGGGCTGGTGCTTGTCACCGGTGTCACCGGTTCCGGGAAATCAACGACGCTTGCGGCGATCATCAACGAAATCAACTGGAGCAAGCGGAAACATATCGTCACGATCGAAGACCCGATCGAATTCGTCCACAAAGACCGGAAGTGTATCGTCAACCAGCGCAGCGTCGGACAGGATACCAAGAGTTTCGCCAATGCGCTGCGTGCGGTATTGCGGGAGGACCCGGATATCATTCTCGTCGGGGAGATGCGGGATGTGGAAACGGTGGAAACCGCCCTGCATGCCGCCGATTCGGGTCACCTGGTCTTCTCGACACTGCATACGCTCGATGCCAAAGAGACGATCAACCGTATCGTGTCGATTTTTCCGAGCGAAGAACAAAACCGTGTCCGAATGACGCTGGCGGCGGTACTTGAAGGTGTCATTTCGCAGCGTCTTATTCCGACGATCGACGGGAAGCGGACGGCGGCCCTTGAGATATTGGTGAAAACGCCCCGTATCGAACAGCTGATTATGGAAGACCGCGATATGGAGATCCGCGATGCGATCGAAGAAGGTAAAGAGGTTTACGGTTCGCAGAGTTTCGATCAGGGGATCCTCGATCTGTGGAAGTCGAGAAAGATTTCGACCGAAGAGGCGTTCAAATATGCGACGTCTCCGGCGGACATGAAGCTGAGGATGGAAGGTCTGACCGATCGTGTGACGGCCAAAGACGGTTCTTCAACGCTGCAGAAAAAAGAGGGCGGCGAGGAAGAAGAGAAGCCGCGTTTCGGCGAGGATGAGATTTTCGAATTGAAAATATAATCTGATTTTAGCTATGTTTAAAAAGTCTTTAAGTATAATTCCGTCCTATTTTTTACCAAAAGGACACATATATGCTAGAAGGTATCGTTAGAGAGAGTACCGGCAAGCGCGGTACGAAAGCGCTGCGCCGGGATGGTTATCTGATTGCCAACATTTACGGAAAGGGGCTTGAGAATATTCATGCCGCTTTTAAAATGAACGAGTTCATCCGTACGGTTCGCAAGAAAGAGACCCTTGCATTCCCGATCAAAGTCGGCGAGAAAGAGATGGATGTCGTCGTTCAGGCGTACGAGTCCCATCCGGTGTCCGGAAATCTGCTGCACGTCGACCTCATGGTCGCCCAGCCGGGTCTCGTCACCCGTTACAACGTACCGGTTTCGCCGGTCGGGTCGCCGATCGGTCTGAAAAACAAAGGGATGCTCTACATCGCGAAAAAGCGTTTGACGGTCAAAGGCCCGATCGAGAATATCCCGAACAAAATCGAGATCGATGTCTCCGGGCTGGACCTCGGAGACTCCATTCTGATCCGTGACCTGGCGACATCCGAGGACTATACGTTTACGGATGCGGACCGGGTTTCGGTGCTGAGTATCATCAAAGCGAAGTAAGTTTGCTGATCGTCGGTCTGGGCAATCCGGGTTCGGCGTACGAAACGACCCGGCACAATGTCGGGTTTATGGTGGCGGACGAACTGCTTCGCCGTCATAGCCATGAAGCGATCAAAAAAGCCTCGTTCGAAGGCGACCTCTATAAAATCTCCGGCCATTATCTTTTAAAACCGTTGACTTACATGAATCTTTCGGGGCGTGCCATATCCGCCGTGAAGCGTTTTTACAAAATCGATGAGGTTGCCGTGATCCATGACGATCTCGACCTGCCTTTCGGGACTCTGCGTTTCAAACACGGGGGCGGTCACGGCGGTCACAACGGTCTCAAGTCCGCCGATGCGGCGATCTCGAATGACTATATCCGCGTACGCATGGGGATCGGCCACCCGGGGGATCGGAACCGGGTGGCTGATTATGTCCTGAGCCCCTTTTCTCCGGAAGAGAAACCGTACCTCGAACCGTGGATCTCCCATACCGCCGATGCCGTCGAAGCGCTTTTGCGTGAGCCGCTCGAGCGTGTCGCATCCCGGTATACGATCAGAAAAAGTCCGCTGCAATAGCGAAAGGGTGCCGATGCTGCTTTTCAAGTATATTTCAATGCATTATCTCAAATATATCGGCGTTATCTTGTTCGCACTGGTGTTTTTTATGGTCGGCTTCGACTATATGGACAATGCCGACAGCCTGAAGTCGGCCAACCTGCTCGTGATTTATCTGATGTACAAAGCGTTTTTCGCGATTGATATGCTACTGCCGCTTTCTCTGCTGTTCGCGATGGTCGCGACGAAGATATTTCTTATTCGTTCCAATGCGCTTGTTGCAATTTATGCGCTGGGTTACAGTAAAACCGATGTGATCCGGCCGTTTGTGGCAGTGGCGACGATCATTGTCGTGATCTATATCGCATTGCATGCGACGTCGTTCGCCCGTGCGGATGAGTATTCGAACAATATCAGAAGGTCGTCACAGTTTTTGCAGCCGACTTCGAATCTTTTTTTTACGTTTAAAGACCGTTATGTCTATTTCGGAAAACTCTATCCGCTGCAAGAACGCGCGGAGGATATCCGTATCTTTCGTACCGAAAGCGGCGTGCTGCGTCAAATTCTTGTGGCACCCGAAGCCTATTACGCCGATGACGCATGGCATCTCAAAACGGCGACGGTCATGCAGAAACCGGAGCATCTTTCCCTGACAAGCAAGGGGATCAGTGTCGAAACGAAACGCGAGCTGGAGATGCTGCACGGTTTCCGGCCCAAGATACTCGACCAGGTCTATGAAGGCAAGGTCAACTATACCATCCTCGATGCGGTCGACGCACTGCTGCTGTTCAACGATCAGAATATCAATGTCGATAAAATCAAAAGTGCACTTTACCGTATCTTTATCACGCCGCTTTTTGTCCCGAGTCTGATCATATTGATCTTCTTTTTCGTGCCGATCAGCCCGCGTTTTTTGAATATCACGCTTTTTAGCTTCGGCGCGATTTTGGCGATTATGATGACATGGGCGGTACTTTTTATGCTGACGGAGCTCTCCAACAACAAGACGATCCCCAGCGAAGCGGGAATCGTTCTGCCGGTCGTGGTCCTGTTTTTCGCGGCGGTGGTTCAGTGGTATCGCAACCGTACGCACCGTACGGCGGCGGCTGACTGATCTCTAACGCCGTTTTTGCTATCATTCGAATAAAAAAGGAAGCCTGTTGACCGATTTCAATTCTCTGGCAGATGCCTACGGCACGCCGCTGTATGTTTATGATTTTGATGCGATGCGCGAGCAGTACGAAAAGCTCAAAGAGGCGTTTCGCGGCCGAAAATCCCTGTTGGCCTATGCCGTCAAGGCGAACTCCAATCTGAGTGTCGTCGGGCATTTCGCCCGGCTCGGTGCGGGTGCGGACTGCGTCTCCATCGGAGAAGTCCGCCGCGCGATGATGGCGGGCGTCCCGAAATACAAGGTGATCTTCAGCGGCGTGGGCAAACGCGACGATGAGATCCGCGAGGCGATCGAACGCGATATCCTCTACATCAATGTCGAAAGCGAGGCGGAAATGGGGCGGGTCGAGCTGATTGCCGCGGAGCTGGAAAGGACGGCCCGTATCAGCATCCGTGTCAATCCCAATATCGATCCGAAAACGCACCCGTATATCTCGACGGGACTGCACGACAACAAGTTCGGTGTGGACATCGATACGGCAAAACGCATGTATATCCGCGCCAATGCCTCCGAAGCGCTGGATCCGGTGGGGATTCACTTTCATATCGGCAGTCAGCTGACGGAACTCGACCCTATCCGGGAAGCCAGTGAGATTGTCGCTGATCTGGTCCGCTCTTTGCATGCGGCGGTCGGGATCGAGCTGAAATTTTTCGATGTAGGCGGCGGGCTGGGCGTACGTTATGACGATGAAACGACGATCGAGCCTTACGACTATGCACAGGCCATTCTCTCGACGCTGACGGGCATGGATATTACCGTTGTATGCGAGCCGGGCCGTTTTCTGACTGCCAATGCCGGCTATTTTCTGACACGGGTACTGTATGAAAAACGAAACGGTTCCAAACGTTTCGTCGTCGTTGACGGAGCGATGAACGACCTGTTGCGCCCGAGTCTGTACAAGGCGTACCATTATATATCCGCGGCAAAACCGCATGCCGGTACACCGACGCCGGCGGATGTGGTGGGCCCGGTCTGCGAAAGCGGCGACTTTCTGGCCAAAGACTACCCGCTGCCGCCGATGGAGCACGGCGATCTGCTGATTGTGCACAGTGCCGGCGCCTACGGTTTCGGTATGGGAAGCAACTACAATACCCGCGGCCGTTCGGCCGAAGTCGCCGTGGAGAAGGGAGAAGCCCGGCTGATACGTATGCGCGAAACGTTCGAAGACCTGATTGCGGCGGAACAGGCCTGCCTCGACTGATGTACTTCATCGACGTTCAGGGAACACTGATCGACGATACGTATCGGCGGCCTCTGCCCGGTGCCGCGGAGTGGCTTGCGGCGCTCAACGCCGAAAAGATCCCTTATCTTGTCGTGACGAACAATACCAAAGCGGCGAGCGGCGACTTCCTCGCCTACCTTAACCGCATCGGGTTTTCCATCCCGCCGCAGCGCTATCTCGACGCGCTGATGATGGTCGAGCGGATCGTTCCCCGCTCGGCCGGTATCGCCGTGTACGGCAGCGAAGCGTTCAGGACACAGCTTCAGGCACTCGGGTATACCCTCGATTACGATACGCCCGGCGCACTCCTTGTTTCCGTTCGGTCCGACTACGACAGCGAAACGTTTGCACAGATGATCGAACTGCTCAGCCGCGGTGCGGCATTGTACGGTATGCACGAAACGACACTGTATGTGCACGAAGGGAAACGGTACCCCGGAGTGGGCGCTTTGCTGAAAATGCTCTCTTTCGCCGCGTCGGTTCCCTACCGTACTGTGGGAAAACCTTCGGTCCCGTTCTATCACGAAGCGCTTCGGCGGCTGCGGATGTCGGTGCCGGACGCCGTTTTTTCGGAAATTACCATGATCAGCGACGATTACGAGGGGGATTTGCGGGGTGCGGCGGCACTGGGGATGGGAACGGCGCTGGTACTCAGCGGAAAGGTCCGGCCCGATGACGTGCTGGTTTCGCGGCTGCGAAGCGAAGAGAGGGATGTGATGGTGTATAATGACATTTCGAAGATCAGAGTGAAAGCGAAACGTGATGAAGAAGCTTGAGACATTGGAAGATTGCCGCGGTGCGATCGATATTATCGACGATCAGCTGCTCGGGCTGATCAACGAACGGATGAAGGTCGTCGAGCGCGTCGGCGAGATTAAAAACGAAAGCGGAGCACCGATCTACCGTCCCGAGCGTGAAAAAGCGATTCTCGAGCGCCTGAAAAGGCTCAACGAGCAGCAAAACGGTCTGCTCAACGCCAGCGCGATCGAAGCGATTTTTCTCGAGATATTCGCCGTGGCCCGAAACCTGGAGCTTCCCGAACGTATCGCATATCTCGGTCCGGAAGGCACCTTTACGCATCAGGCGGCCGAAAGCCGCTTCGGGGCGATGAGCGAATACCTTCCCATGCGGACGATCAGCGGGGTGTTCAAAGCCCTCGAGAGTCGGCGGGCGAAATTCGGGGTGGTTCCGATCGAAAGCCGCCAGGACGGGGTGGTGGGCGAGACGCTCGACCTGTTGGCATCGAGTCCGATGAAAATCGTCGCGGAACTGTATATGCCGATTCATATGACTTTCGCGACCAAGGCGGCGCACCTCGACGAGATCAGGCGGATCTATTCCAAGGACAAGGGTTTCGGCCAGTGCCGCGAATTTCTTAACGAACACGAGCTGCACAATGTTGAGCAGATTCCGGTGGAATCGACGGCGAAGGCGGCGATTCTCGCTGCGGAAGATCCCGAGGCGGCGGCGATTTGCAGCCACATTGCGGCCAAGCTTTACGGTGTGCCGATGATGTTTGAAAATATCGAGGACGTCGCAGACAATACGACCCGTTTCGTGATCCTGAGCGACTTCAAGAATGCCCCGAGCGGAGAGGATAAGACCTCGATTCTCGCCCGGCTCAAAAATGCCGGCGAGCCGGGAGCGCTTGTGCACTTCCTGCAGGATTTCGACGCGCACGAGATCAACCTCAGCAAGATCGAGAGCCGTCCTTCCAAAGGCGACGACGGATTCGGGTACTGGTTCTTTATCGATTTTTACGGCCATATCGACGATGAGAATGTCCAGACTGTCATCCGGCGCCACACCGATGAAATCTCGTGGCTGGGCAGCTACGTGAAAGGGGATGTATGACATTCAACAAGACACTCGACGCCATCAAGACGTACGAGGCGGGCAAACCCATTGAACTGGTGGTGCGCGAGTTCGGAATCGCGCCGGAAGATGTCGTCAAACTTGCGAGCAACGAAAATCCGTTCGGCTGTTCTCCTGCGGTGCAGGAGGCGGTAGCGGCGATCCTGCCGAAAATGGCGCTCTATCCCGACGATTCGATGTATGCGCTCAAAGGGGCGCTGGCGGAACGTTTCGGTGTCGGGAGCCGAGAGATCATCATCGGTGCGGGAAGCGATCAGGTGATCGAGTTTGCGATCCATGCCAAGGCCGGCAGCCGTTCGAAGATTCTGATGAACAGTGTGACGTTCGCCATGTACGAGATTTATGCCAGGCACGTGGGTGCGTCGGTCGTCCGTACCGCGTCGCGGGAACACGATTTCGACGAGTTTTATGCGCTTTACCTCGAGCATCGCCCGTCGATCATCTTCATCTGCACGCCCAACAATCCGACAGGGGATGCCGTCGACGCCGAAGCGCTCACGGCGTTTTTGGAGAAGATCGATGCCGATACGCTGGTGGTTGTCGACGGTGCGTATATGGAGTACACCCGATACAAAGATTCCGCCAAAGCGGTTGAACCGTCGGAGCTGATCGGAAGGTTTCCGAACGTCCTTTACCTCGGAACGTTTTCCAAAGCCTACGGCCTCGGCGGGATGCGGGTGGGCTACGGCATTGCGGCGGAGCCGATTATCGAAGCGCTGTATAAACTGCGCCCGCCGTTTAACATCACGACCCTGTCGCTCGAGGCGGCGGCCGTCGCGCTCGGAGATGAAGCGTTCGTGCAGCGGAGTATCGAACACAATTTCGACCAGATGAAACGCTATGAGGCGTTCGCGCAGGAATACGGTCTCGAGACGATCGACAGCTACACGAACTTCATCACGCTCTGTTTTGAACCTCCGCGTTCGTCGACGGACGTTGCCGAAGGGCTTTTGCGCCGGGGGGTGATCGTCCGGGACCTGTCCGGCTACGGTCTCAACGCCATTCGTGTGACGATCGGGAAGCCGGAGGAGAACGACCGGTTTTTTGCGCTGGCAGCCGAGCTGCTGGACTGAGAGAGCGGCGGATGCGTGCGTTTTCCCTTTTGAACGCCCGTCCGCTGCCGCAAAAGATTGTTTTCGCATCGGTATTGCTGATCGCCGCGCTGGCGATCGCCGCGGCGCTGTATCGTGCGTTTTCGCTTCCGATGGTGCCGCTATGCGCGAGGACTACTCCGAATGAATCCGTACGCATTATCGATTATCTCGATACGACTGCGACGGTGTACGCGTTCGATGAGACGGGAAGCATCGTGGTTCCCGGAAAAGATGCCGATCGCCTTCGTGAGGCGCTTGCCGCCTCCGGCATATGCAGACACGCTAAGCCCTCCGGCACGACGGAGACGGGATATTCCGTGTCGCGAAGAGTGTTTCAGCTGCTGTTGCTGGGGATGCTTGCAGCGGTATTGTGGCTATTTGCGTCGCTTGGTCTGCGGATTCGCTCCGATCTGCGCCGCAGGGAAACGGTTGCCGCTGCCGCCCGGCCGGAACCGGTGAAAACGGCGAGCGGCGTGATGCCGGACATGTCGCAGGAAAAAACCGCGCTGCGACTGAAGCTGCTGCAACGGGAGCATCCGCAGGTCGTCACGGTTTTCCTCCTGTCCGCTGAAACTGAAAAAAGCGCGGGTTTGCTCGAAGCGATGCCGGCGGCGCAGCGCAGAGCGGTGTGGAAGCGGATGGCGCGTTGGAAAGGATGCGATGAGGCTTTGTGCCGGCAGGTGGTGTCGATGTTCGAGGCAAAAGTGCGGAGATGGGAACATTCGGAAGGATTCGAAAAAATCAAGGCGATTTTTTCAAAGCTTTCTCCTGCGCTTCAGCGTGAAATCCTGGAGCTCTTTTCCGATAACGAAACGGCGCAGATCCTGCGGACTGAATTGGCGGAGTTGATGCGTCCTGGGAAGCTTTGACTTCGGGCTTTTTGGCTAAAATGCCGTTGAAATAATCTCCAGCGTGACGAAAAGTGAAATGAATGAACCAGAAAAAGAGTCATGATTATACTGCGCTTGCGCAGCAGTGCCGGTCGATTCGCGAACGGATTCTCGACGTCGTCAGCCAAAACGGCGGCCACCTCAGTTCGACGCTGGGCGCGACGGAGCTGATCGTCGCGATGCATGCGGTGTTCGATTCGGAAAAAGATCCTTTCATTTTCGATGTTTCGCATCAGGCATACGCCCATAAACTGCTGACCGGGCGCTGGGAGGCATTCGATACGCTTCGTCAGTTCGGGGGGCTCAGCGGCTACACCAAGCCCGACGAGAGCGAACACGACTATTTTGTCGCCGGACACTCTTCCACGTCCATATCGCTGGGAGTCGGTGCGGCCAAGGCGATCGCGCTCAAAGGCGAACAGGGCGAGAGGATACCGGTTGTTATGATCGGCGACGGGGCACTGAGTGCCGGTATGGCCTACGAGGCGCTCAATGAACTCGGTGACCGT
>JALWNV010000184.1:1282-3708 GCA_027083665.1 Helicobacteraceae bacterium | reverse complement strand
GTGCGAGAAGTATAATGTTCTTAAAGATTCGGACAATACGCTCAAAACCGATCTCGATCTCTTCTACAGCGACACCTACCGAATCGCCGATTTCACGGCGACGTATGTTTATGACGGCCGTTTCGGTATCACCGCCGCGGTTCCGGTGATGACGAACACGCTCAGCGATGAGACCGGTGTCAGCGATGCGACGGTGGGAATTCATTTCAACGCGGGGGATTTCGGCGAGCCGCAGATGTACAGCAACGTTTTCGAACTGCGCTACAGTTTTGACAGCGGGGACGGAAAGAAAGGGCTTGGCAGCGGCAGTCCGGGGCTGAGTATCCAGTGGGACAGCAGCGGATATTTCGGAAACGGTTTCGAGGGCTTTTTCAGCCTGATGTGGAAGTATTACCTACAGAAGGTTTCACTGTCGGACGGCGCCTCCTATCGCCCCGGCGGCGAAGATACCGGCTGGATCGGCATCCGGCATGCCTGTCTGCTCACCGACAGGGTGGATACGAACCTCAAGCTCAACTGGCAGACGAAATTCAGTGACGAAGATGTTGTCGGAAATGTGGGAAAAAACACCGACGGCTACAATATCGTCGATCTGACGCTCGAATGGAGCAGCGACAGGCTTCTCAGACATTTCCCGTTCAAGGCGGGGGTGAAGATCCCCGTCTGGGATTCGGACGAGGTTCAGAACGAATTCGGCGTCTTTATCGGAGCGGGCGCGGCGTTTTAGGCGTTTGTCCGCATGATTGCACCAGCAGAATATCTTTTTCGTTTGGTGTACATTACGGTATACCCCAGGATCCCGTATAAGAGTGCCTGAATTATCAGGGCCGTCATCTGCGGCAGGATATCCCTGAAGCTGCTGCCCATCTGGTTGAGTTTTAAAAACGCGTCGATAGCCGGGGTCGACGGAACGAGCATGGCGAGGTCGTGCACGAAAGCGGGCATCGCCTCGACGGGCCAGACGAAACCTACGGCGAAGACCAGCGGCAGCGACGAGAAGAGCACGACGGGGGTGGCCATTTCCCGATAGGGAAACAGGGCGCCCAGAAAGTTGCCGAACAGAATCACCGCGAGTAAAAAGATGCCTGAGAGCATAAGCAGCTGTGTCGGATCGGCGACACAGGAGATGCCGTAGAAGTCGAACATGAAGCCGAGGTAGAAGAGCAGGTGTATGAAGAAGATGGAGCCGAAAATCAGTATGCGTGCGGGGATGACATAGTGTAGTTTCGCTTCGGTATAGTAAAAACGCCCACCGCTTTCAAGCGTCTCGTTGATGCCTCCGCCGAGAATCCCGATGCCGATCAGCAGGGTCTGCTGCAAGATCAGCATGAAAACGGCGGGAATGATGTACTGGGTGTAGGAGCTGCCCGTGTTGAAGAGGTCGATCGTTTTCAGACTCCACGGGATCGCGTCGGCGGGCTCGGCGCCGTTTTTGAGCTTTTCGGAAATCTTGACGACGGCATTTTGCGTCAGGATCGCACCCATCGCCGATTCGAGGACCGAGCCGAAGATAAGAAAGTAGCTGTTGTCGATCCCGACGGCGACGGCCGGGGAGTTGCCGAGCCGTACCTCTTTTTCGAAGTGCGGCGGGATAACGACGAGTGCCTTGACTTCGCCGCGTTCGAGGGCGGCGATGGCCTCTTTTTCGTTCAGATCCTTACGGGCGATACGGACATTGGGTGTGGCTCCGAGCATGAACACGATTTGACGGGAGAGGGGACTGTTGTCGTAATCTACGACGCTGACGGGCAGGGCACTGACACTTTGTTTCAGATAGGGCTGCGGATACAAGAAGGCGTAGACGATAACGCCTGCGAAGATTGTCAGCATGAGGGCGAAATCGCTGAAAACCCGTCCGGCTTCCGCACGCAGTACCGCTGCGAAACTCATCGCGCAAGCTTTCTGCGATAGAGCGCTACGGCGGGAATGAATACCAGAGAGAAGCCAAAGAGCGCCGCGAGCTTTCCGGCTTCGAGGCCGGCGGAAGCACCGTAGTTCGCCTGCGAAATCTGCAGTTCGATATAGTGGGAAACGGGCAGGATATCACGTAAGAACAGGGCGAAGCCGTTCATGGCGTAGACCGGAAAGGTGATCCCCAGAAATGCGCATGCGGGTGCGGTGTAGACTGCACCGAAACTCAGCGCTCTCGCGTAGTCGTATTCGAGTGCGAACAGCAGCAGCGCTACGGCCTGATACGCGAGGATCGTCAGCAGCATGCCGAAAAAGAGCAGCACGAACGAGCCGTGAAAGGGCCAGCCGGCATAGCCGTAGATGTAGTAGGTGAACAGCAGCCCCAGCAGCATGAAGATAGCGAGATGCGGCAGCAGTTTTCCCGCGATTCTCGACACGATTTGTCCGTCGTCGAAAAAGCGCTTCTGCTTGCCGCTTTTGTGCAGGGTCCCGAAACTGACGATGGTGGCGATGAC
>JALWNV010000184.1:0-1272 GCA_027083665.1 Helicobacteraceae bacterium | reverse complement strand
ATCGAGGGCAGCAACGCGGAGACGAGAAAGTAGAAGTAGTTGCGCTCGGGGTTGAAAAAGGGATTGACCTGCATGGCGATCGGCGCCAGTGCCTCGGCGCTTTTTTTGGCGTTTTTATACACGGCGAGGTTTCCGGCAAAAGCGATTTTCGCCGAGGAGACGAGGGCGGTTTCGAGCAGGGCGGCCTTGACGATTTTGCCGATGAGGATATACTGGGTATTGAGAAAGGCCGTTACGGTCGGCGAGCGTTTGCGACGGATATCGCGCGCGAAATGTTCGGGGATGACCACCGCCCCGTACGCTTTTCCGGCGCGCACCAGAGCCATCGCGCTTTTGAGATCGTCAACCCGGTAGCGCACGTCGATGGTTTCAGTGGCGTCGACGGAGAAGAGAAAATCGCGTGAAAGGGAGCTGCGGTCATTGTCGACGACGGCGACGGGAAGATCGGTCGCGACGCCGCGCGAGAAAATGCTTGCGACGAGAAAGAAACAAAACAGCGGCGCGATTGTCAACAGCGAGAGCCGATACCACGAGCCCCGAATCTGGCGGATTTCGGTAACGAAGGCCTCTTGCAGTGCACGCAGGCTCATAACGACAGCAGCACGCTCATTCCGGCACGAAGACCGCCGATCTTGTCGACGGGACGTAATTCGACTTCGAAGCTCTTCATGTCGTACCCTTTGCCGCTCTGGGTCGCTTTCCAGACAGCGTACTCGCCCATCGCGGCGATATGGCTGACGCGAAAACGGTAACTACCCTCACCCAGAGCGGGAATTTTCACGTCGAAGACTTTGCCTTTTTCAAAATGTTTCAGAAAATCTTCGCGGATCGCGAAGCGGGCCCAGGCGTCGGAGCGGTCGATCAGCATCACGACCGGAAAGCCGGTAGGGGCAAGCTCTCCGCCGTGGATCAGTACCTGCGACACCTCGCCGTCGTGAAAGGCATAGACCTTCGTTTCATCGAGATAGGCTTCCACCTCCCGCACTTTCGCTTTGTAGACGTCCTCTTGGGCTGCGGCCGCTTTCTTGAGTTCGGGACGCGTGCCTTTTTTCGCCATTTCAGCCATCTCTTTCGCCGCGCTCGCCGTATATTTCGCCGCTTTGTATTTCGTTTGAACCTCGTCACGTTTTTGCTGCGACACGAACACCTCTTCATAAAGCCGTTCGATACGTTCGTAGGTCGTTTTCATCAATGCTTCGGCGGCCTTGGCCTTTCGGTACCGGTCTTCGGCCGCTTTGATCTGCTCCTTTCTCGCGCCGTTGTCGGCCTCCT
>JALWNV010000183.1 GCA_027083665.1 Helicobacteraceae bacterium | reverse complement strand
ATATCATGGAGGCACTCAACCATTTCAACGACAATGTTGCTTCGTTCTACACGCTGGTTGACGCGTTCCCTTCCAATCTGATCGCCAGGCTCTTCGGATTCGAAAAGATGGAGTATTTTACGCTTGAACTCGCCACGCAGCGCGAAGTGCCGCCGATCGGGTAGGAGAGAGAATACTGTCAAAAAGTATCAGTCCATTGCAAGGCACGGTATTGTTCCGGAAGTGCTGTGCAAACAAAACAGGAAAATTGATCGGGAGGAAGCATGATTGAGCAGGAAAAAATACCGGCGGTCGCCGTCGAACAGATGAACCGTGTGCATGAGGAGGAGGCGCGAAGGATCAATGTGCTGCTTGAATCGCTGGATACCGGTGCCGATTTTGCGACGGTTTCAGAGCATCTGGAAACGGTGTTGGCGCATATGCGGGAGCATTTCGGGACGGAAGAGACGCTGATGAAACAGAACGATTTTCCGATGTACCGTCTGCACAAAGGCGAACACGACAAGATATTGCAAGAAGCGCGGCGCACGGAGATGGAGTGGCGCAACCGCCGGGATACCGAAGCGCTGCGCGAATATTTCGAAGAGCAGGTCGGTGACTGGCTGCATCGGCATATTCTCGCGATGGATACGCCGCTGGCCGACTATCTCGCCGGTCGCGGCGAAGTCTGAATCAGCCTTCGGGGAGGATGACCCGCTCCATCAGGTAGCAGAAGCAGTCCTGCCGGATGACCCGTTCGTCGAGGGTGATCATCGAGGGCATCATCGCTTTTTTGAGGCGGATCTCGTCCGATTCGATGATGAAATAGTCCCGTGAGCGCTCGCGGCCCTCGTCGTCGAACGCCTCGAAATGCGCCTCGCTTCCCGGACGGCGGGCGGCGAAAAGCGTGCCTTCGGGCAGTTCCGTAAAGTTGTCGTTTTCCAGTTCCGCCAGCAGGTGAAGGTCCGCGTCTTTGTCGGTGAAACTGAAGGTGTACCGGTCGGGGATTTTCACCTGTACGGCGGTATGGTAGACATCGATTTCGTCGCGGCGCGGCGGATGGTGGGCAAACGCTTCGAGGTGCAGAAGGGTCTCGACAAACGACGCCGCGTGTTCGGTGCCGCGCGCTTCACCGGGTTTGCCGCATTCGACCGTGACGGCGGGACAGTGTTCGGCCATGGCCAATGACTGGACTCCCCTGGGGGTTTCGAAATAGACGACCGTGCGCGAAAAAAGCGATGCGAGCTGCAGGAAATCGGGGGTGAGCCGGTTGATACAGCCGTAATGCGGATTTTTGCCTGTATTGTTGTGGATATCGATACTGGCGAAGAGCGGTTCGGCGGTGACGCGTGCCGTCACACGGTCGATGAGATCGGCTTCGTCGCTGTCGCGTTCGCTGCCGCCGGGCCAGACCCGGTTGTAATCAGGCTGTCCCGGCAGGCGGCGAAGGCCCTCTGCGGCGGCGTAAACATTGCCGAAAAAGACCAGCAGCGTACAGGGAAGTTTGCGGCGGGCGTATTTTTTCAGCAGTGCCTGAATCGCGAACAGCCCCGTGTCTTCGTTGCCGTGCAGCAAAACGGTGACGAACAGCGCTTCGCGCCGCTCTCCTTCGAGACGCAGCAGTGCGGGATGCGGAAAGATATCGCGTATGCGTGTCGCGTCTTCGAGCTGCAGCAGCGCTTCGGGTACGGTATCGGTTTCGATCAGTTCAATCATCTGTTCTCCCAGGTGTGGACGGGGGCTCCCGTCTGTTGGTTCCTCCAGTAGGCCTCGGCCAGTTTTGTCATGTCCGCTCCGCAGGCGTCCGCATAGGCGAGCTGCCAGGCCGCGCCGTTTCTTCCCGAGGCGGTCCGGGTCTCGATGATCGCGAGATGGCGGTCGATCTCCGAAGCGGCGATCCCCAGCGCTTCCAGCCCGTTGCGGGCCATGGGCAGGAGGGTTTCGAGAATGAGTCTCCGCACGGGCTGCATGCGGCCCTCCCAGACGACCTCGGCTCCGAGGCCATGGCGGGCGGAGGCGTAGAAATTGTGCCGTGCTTCTTCGAAACGGCACGGCGGCGTACCGTCTTCGAGCCGTTGCATCAGTGCCGTCGCGACACCGTAGTAAAACGCCGCGTTGGCCAGCATGTCGGTGAGCGAGGGGCCGGCGGACATGACACGGTGTTCGATGCGAAAATGCAGCGTCCCGTCTTCGTCGAAGCCGACGAGCGGGCGGTTCCAGCGCCAGACGGTGCCGTTGTGCAGCCGCAGGTGGGCGAAAGTGTCCGGGGCGGCATCCTCGAAAAGGATCGGCAGAAGTATATCGTACCCGTCGAGGTTTTCCTCGAAACATTCAAGGATATTTTCACGGACGAACGCATTGCCGAACGAGACGCGTGCGCGCTTTTCGCCGCTGTCGACGGCCTGTTCGAACAGGGGGATGCGCGATTCGTGCCACAGCCGTTTTCCGAACACAAACGGCGCGTTCGCCGACACGGCCACGGTTGCGGCCGAAGCGAGGACGGAGGCGTTGTAGTAGTGATGGGCCCGTTCGAAAGGCACCTGTGTATGGACCTGGAACGAGGTGGCCGCCGCTTCGAGCATAACCGAATCGTGTCTCAGACGCAGCCGGTCATAATCTGCGGCGATATCGAGCAGCAGCGGCCTCCCGGCGCGTTCGTTGAAGATCTGTTCGTTGAGGGCGCGGTAGCGTTTCATCTCGGACATGTTCTGCAGGCAGAAGTCGGAAGGCTTCAGGGTGGGAAGGATGCCGACGGTTACGGTGCGCAGCCCCATTTCGGCCGCCGTCTCGTTTGCCCGCCGGCAGATCTCGTGCATCTGTGCGGCGAATTTCGCAAAAGCGTCGCCGGTGAGGGGATGGGGCGTATTGTTGAGTTCGAAATTGAATTTTGCCAGTTCCATCGTGGCGAGGTCGCTGCCGAAGCGGTCGAGAAATTCGGTGTTGCGCGGTGCCGGATTCATATCGGTGTCGCACAGCCACGCTTCGATCTCGAAACCGCCGACGGCGGACCGGTCGGAGTGTGCGCCGTCATGAACTTTTCGGCGCAGCAACGCGGTCTCTTCTTCAAGACGCTTCAAAAACTGCGGCCAGGCGTCCGCTTCGAACCGGATACTGTCGATTTCTGTTCCCATCGTTTCCCTTGCGCTGTTTGACGGATACATTTTAGCACATTGGGTTCAAGACAGTTTGAATTTGCGGAAGGAGTTGCCTATAATTTCGAAAAAATTCACGAGATGACAGGAAACCGAAATGGAAATTACACCGCAGACCAATATCAATGCCCTTTTGAAAGCCTATCCGGAGCTTGAGAGCTTTCTGATGGGGTTGAACAAAAAGTATAAAAAACTCAAAAATCCCGTGTTACGCAAGACGGTGGGGAGAATCGCGACCTTGACACAGGTGGCGAAGATCGGCGGGTTCGAGACGGCGGATCTGGTAAACCGCCTGCGCAAAGAGGTGGGGCAGGCAGCGCTGGACGTATCGGAGAACACGGCGGAGAATGCCGCTGCGGAGCCCAAACCGGCCTGGGCCGGGAAAGCTCCGGCAGTGACGATCGACGCGACGGCACTGCTCGATGCGCAGAAGAATCCGCTCGGCGAGGTGAGTAAAGCATTGAAAACACTGGCGGCGGACGAGACGCTCTGCCTTACCAGCGATTTTCTGCCCGAACCGCTGATCGATACGTTCCACGACCAAGGCTATGATGTGTGGAGCGAACAGCGTGACGAGGAAC
>JALWNV010000182.1 GCA_027083665.1 Helicobacteraceae bacterium | reverse complement strand
TACAATCAGAGGCTTGACCCCCGGCAAAACTTTTCCTTCGATCAGTTCCAGCGACGCCCCGCCGCCCGTCGAGATAAACGTCATCTCTTCATCGACTCCGACACGCTGGACGAGATCCGCGGTATCCCCGCCGCCGACCACCGTCGTCGCATACGAATCCGCCACGAAATGCGCGATCTTGTTCGAACCGCGGGCGAAGCGTTCCATCTCGTAGACACCCATCGGACCGTTCCACAGGACCGTCTGTACGTCGTTGAGCACTTCGCGATACAGCCGGACTGTCGCCGGACCGATATCCAGACCCATCCACCCTTGCGGGATCTCCTGCGAAGAGACGACCTTGCTGACCGCATCGGCCGAAAAGGTCTGTGCCGCCACGACATCGACGGGGAGATAGAACTTGACATTGCGTTTGCGGGCCTCATCCATGATATGCTGTGCCTCTTCGAGCAGGTCGTCTTCGACCAGCGAATTTCCGACGTCGTAGCCCATCTGTTTCAAGAACGTAAACGCCATCCCTCCGCCGATGATGATCTTGTCCACGCGCGGCAGCAGATTGATCAGCGCTTCGAGTTTGCCCGACACCTTGCTCCCGCCGACGATCGCGGCGAACGGACGTACCGGCTTTTTGATCAATGCACCGAAAAAACGGATCTCTTTTTGCAGCAGAAAGCCCGCGGCCTTGTGCTCATCATCGAAAAAATGCGTGATCGCCTCGACCGAAGCGTGTGCGCGGTGACTGACGCCGAAGGCGTCGTTGATATAGAACTCCGCCATATCCGCCAGTTTTTTCGCGAACCCCTCGTCGTTCTTCGTCTCTCCCTTTTCAAAACGAAGGTTCTCCAGCAGAAGCACCTCGTGCCGGGACAGGGCCGCCGCTTTGGCCGTCGCATCTTCCCCGACGACATCTTTGGCCAGCGTGACATTGCGCTTGAGCAGCTGCTGCAGACGCAGGCGCACCGGCTCGAGTGAATACTTGCTGACGACCTCTCCTTTGGGCCGGCCCATATGCGAGGCAAGGATCACGGCACAGTCCTGATCGAGACAGTAATTGATCGTCGCCAGGGCGGAACGGATACGCCGATCGTCGGAAATATTGCCGAACTCATCCAGCGGGACGTTAAAATCGCAGCGGATGAAGACCTTCTTATCGGCCAGGTCGAGGTCTTTGATATTCAAAAGCTCCATTGGGGCAGTCCTTAAGCGTGAAAATACGATGGTGACGATTTTACCGAAGCTTAGATATAATTTCGTTAAAAAGCGGGGCAAGATGGCAATTGCGATTTTCGGCGGCTCGTTCGATCCGCCCCACCGGGGGCATGTTGCCGTCGTCGAAGCGGCGGTCCGACAGCTGCCCGTGCAGAAGGTCTATGTGGTGCCGGCGTTCGCCAACCCCTTCAAGGACAAAACCCGGGCGCCGGGAGCGTTGCGTCTGAAATGGCTGAAAACGATCTTCGCCGACGAACCGAAAGTGGAAGTCAGCGATTTCGAGATACACGAAGGGCGTCCCGTTCCGACCATCGAAACGGTCAAGCATTTCCGTGAAGAAGACCCCGCGGTCTATCTCGTGATCGGCGCGGACAATCTCGACTCGCTTTCGCAGTGGAAAAACTTCAAGGCCCTCGACACCCTCGTGACCTGGGTCGTCGCGACACGCAGAGGGTTCGAAAATGCCGGGATGGTCCGGCAGCTTGACGTCGACATCGACGTGAGCTCGACGGAACTGCGGCGAAACGAGAAAACCCACCTGATTCCCGAATCGGTGCGCCGGGAGATCGAAAATTACTACAAGGAGCTTGAGTGCAAGCACGATTAGAAAACATTACGAAGGTACTCGATACCAACAAAGCCGAAGCCATCGAGCTTTTCGACCTGCGCGAGCGCAACTATTTCGTCGACTACGTCATTATCGCGTCATCGCTCGGAGAGCGCCATACACAGGCGCTTCTGGATCATCTGAAAAAAGATCTCAAGCCCGCGGGGGAGCATTTCGCCCATATCGACGAAAGCAGCCAGTGGGTCGCGGTCGATCTCGGCGATATCCTCATCCATATCATGACTCCGGAATACCGCAGCAAATACGATATGGAGACGTTTTTGAGCGAACTGTCCGAAAGGGATGAATTTTAAAAAAAATCTAAGTTTAGACAGCTATAATTTCACCCTCTCAATTCGAGAATCGGTGTGCGCTCGTAGCTCAGCTGGATAGAGCACTGGTTTGCGGTACCAGCGGTCGGGCGTTCGAATCGCTCCGGGCGCACCATTTGTTTAAGACAACTTCTCCAAAGACAAGTTATTTTATCCCGTTTTCTTCAATACTGTAACGACAAACCGCCGTTTGTTCTGCCCACGTTGATTTATCTAATGCAAGCTATTTCGCCATGCCTGAAGAAAACGGTATTTTTATCCTTTCCGCTGTATAATCGACTATCATTGTTTCCGAAACCGGCAGGTTCGGCATCCGGAAACTTCAATTAAGGAAGCACTCATGAAAATACGAATCGTCATCGCGGCAACGGCGATGTTCTTCCTGACGGGGCACCCGTTGTTCGCAGATAAAATCACTGAGACGATCCATCAGATAGAAGAAGCCTATAAGGACAAAGACTACAAAGGAGCGCTCGATGAACTCGAGTATCTCAAGGCAGACCTGCAGAAGCTCAAACGTGCCGAGGACCTGACACTGCTGCCCGAACCGATCGAAGGATGGCAGCGGCATCTATCGGAAGATGAGAGTGCCGGCCTTGCGGCGCTGCTTGGCGGCGGCAGCGCTCCGACAACGATCGGTGCGGAGTATACCAAAGGTTCCGATACCGTCACCATCGAAATCATGGCCAATTCGCCGATGATCAGCATCCTGTCGATGATGATCGGCAACCCCGCGATGATGTCGAGCAAACCCGGAACGGAGCCCTACCGCTATAAACGGAACAAAGGAATGAAAAAAGTTGAAAACGGCACGATCGAAATCACCCTGCTGATCGCGGGCCAAATCATTCTGACTGTCAAAGGCAACAGTGAATCTGCGGTGGAAACCTACCTCAAACGGGTGGATATCTCCAGGCTCAAAAGCGCTTTGCTCTAATCCGGACAAGAGCATACAATGGGAATTTTCGCATTGCAGTCGCCCGCCGGCGGTTTTCTCGACGAAGATCTTGAACATTTCAACAAAGTCTTTGACGATTGGTGCGTCCGCTTCGACAGCTTCGAAGACGCCAATCTCATCGCCCAAAGCCTCGACAAGCGCCATAGTGTCGATATCGTCGAAATCACCCCGCTGAGTTATCCGAAATATTTTTTCCCGAAACTGCAGGGGACAATCCATGCCACGCGGCAGGCGGGAAACAAGATCATCTGTATCGTCGAACCCGCCATGGGGGCGAATTTCCGTCTCGCCGTGTGCGACCTTGAAACGAAAGGGGTCCGGCTGACGCAGACGCGCTACAAAAGCGCACTTGCCGTCGAAGGCGCTTTTATCAACTACACCGTCGACCGCGAAGACGAATTTTAAGCCTTGTAATCTTTTTCCCAGAAAAACTCTATCCACTCATCCGCTTCGTGCAGGGTGTAATCAGGCCGGATTTTCGCCGTCTTCTTGTAATAAATCGAAGCGATTTTGAACACCGTATCCGGATAGCGCCGACGCAGATGCTCAAGCACGGCCTGCATCGTTTCGCCGCTGTCGACGATATCGTCGAGGATCAGGACCCTTTT
>JALWNV010000181.1 GCA_027083665.1 Helicobacteraceae bacterium | reverse complement strand
CCACAATCTCAAAGGCCTTTCGGGCAATATCGGCGCGCATGAGATCTACCGCCTTGCCGCCGAAACCGAGACCGCGTTCAAACATGAAGACGCCGCCGCCCTGACAGAACTTCTGGCCACGCTGAAAAGAGACCTCGGTGCATTACTGCACGCTATCAAAACCCGAAAGCCTTCGCAGCCGGCAGAAAAGCCGCGCCCCAAAGAAGCGATCACTCCCGCCGCGTTGTCGGGTATACTCGAATCGCTGCGTGCCAGTGCCCTCAAAAAACGGGCGAAAGAAGTCAAACAAGGCTGCGCCGCTTTGTCGCAATACCGGCTGCCGCCGTCGCTCGAGTCGGAATTCAAACTGATGACGGAGAGTGCGCAGCGCTACGCGTACAATGACGTACTGACCCATATCGACAACATGCTCAAAGGACTTGTATGAACCATATCGACTATCGGGGTGCGAAGATCCTTATCGTCGATGACAATCCGGCCAATATCGATATCTTGATCGAACTGCTCGACGAATATGACGTCCGCGCCGTACTCGACGGCGAAAGTGCACTCGAGGCGGTGAAAGAAGAGACCCCCGAACTCGTTCTGCTCGATATTACACTGCCGGGAATCGACGGTTTCGAAGTCTGCCGCCGCCTCAAAAACATGCCCGGAGTCAAAGAGATTCCTGTCATTTTTTTGAGTGCGAGCACCGATGACGCCAGTATCGTCAAAGGCTTTGAACTCGGCGGCGTCGACTACATCACCAAACCGTACCGGGCAAAAGAGATTCTCGCCCGCGTCAAAACCCATGTTCAGCTCTTCCGCGCCATGCGCAAAGTCGAAAAAATCGCCATGACCGATGAACTCACCGGCATCGCGAACCGCCGGAAATTTTTTCTGCGGACGCCGCGCCTCATCGAACAGGCGAAAGCCAAAGACATTCCGCTGTTTCTGATGATCATCGACTTGGACAACTTCAAGCCCATCAACGACCGCTACGGCCACGATGTCGGCGACAGGATTCTGAAAGCCTTTACGCAATCGGCCAAGGAGCTGCTGCCGCCGAACAGCTGTTTCGGCCGGCTCGGCGGCGACGAATTTTGTATCGTACTGGGAGGGAAACAGGAGAAGATATTCAAGCAGATGGAGATGCTGAGAGCAATGATCGAGAAGATGGGTCTGAGCGGGCTGCCGCAGCTGAAGGTCACCCTCAGCATCGGCATCGCAAAACTCTCCGAGAGCGACGATTCGATCCGCTCATTGCTCAAACGTGCGGACGAAGCGCTCTACAAAGCCAAAGAGAGCGGCGGCAACAAGATTATCGCCAATATCGCCGCCTGAGAGCTGATACCCCGTATCGAACCCCGTGTTACGGCAGCAGAAGCTCCCTGAGCGGCTTGACGGTGGATTGGTCTTTGGGGATTCCGATATCGCTCACCGCTTCTTTCAAGCGGATATGACAATCGCGGCAGCCGCGGATGACCCGGTGTTCCGGAACGTCGACCTTTTCGATCTTTTCGACGGAGTGACAGGCGAAACAGTCGCTGCCGCATTCGGCCATCGCATCGGATTCGGCGCTGTGGCACTTGATGCAATGCAGCATCGGTTCATGACGTTTGTCCTCATGAATCGTCGGCAGCAGCGCGGGATGGCAGGTCAGACAATCGCCTGTACAGGCAAACACCCCTTTTGCCGCCAGCAGCAAAACGGCGACCCAAACTGCTTTGCTCATTTCACCCCTCTCGTACCAATGTATTGGTATCGGTATGTTCGAAAACTTTTCCGTAAATGTCAACCATCGTCGTTTCGGCATAATGCATGACGTCCTCCGTCAGCGTCACTGTCTGCCGGAATGAAAGCGTTTTCGCATTGTCCGTCATAAACGGCGACTGTACGACCTCCTCCGGGCCCGCTTCCACACTCAGCAACACATCGCACTCCGCGTCGTATGCCGCCGTACCCGACGCCAGCACGCAAACGGCACGCGGAATCGTCAGAGACTGAAACACCTGCCTGTTTTCCGTATCCCACATCCAGTAACCCGTCTGATCGTGAAACACGGCGTCGTCGCTTTTGCGCCGGACCTCCTGGTGATAGCGCACCGCCGCCAGCCTCTGCTTTTCGGCATTGACGGCATAACCGGCTCCTTCAAACGTCATCGTTTCATAATAAGGATTTTCCTCTTTTCCCTCGGGGTCCGGCGCGACATCCGTCCCCTTATCGCCTTTCCATACCCCGATCAGAGCACCGAGGGGACCGTAGTCAACTGTTTCTTCCGACATGATTCTTCCTTTTGTACAGCGGTTTGTATCATTATACACATTCACGGGAAATATCGGGAAATTTCCGGTCTTTTTTAAAAAGTATTGCGGCATCCCTCTAAAGGGAGCAGCCCAAAAGGCTGCAGAAGTTTAGTCGATCCGGACCTTCATCTCATCGCCCTCGGCATCGAAGACGACATGGCTGCCCTCTTTGACCTCGCCGCCGAGGATCAGGTCGGCGAGACGGTCTTCGACGATCTCGTACAGCGCACGCTTGAGCGGCCGTGCTCCGTAGACCGGATCGAAACCGGCCTTGGCGATCACGCTCTTGGCCGCTTCGGTCAGCTCGATCGTGATATTGCGCTCTTCGAGCTTCTTCGCGATCGTACCGAAGAACAGGTCTACGATCTCTTTGATCTGTGCTTCGCCCAGCGGGTTGAAGATCACGATATCGTCGAGACGGTTGAGGAACTCCGGCTTGAATTTGCTGCGCAGCTCGCCCAGCACCACCTCTTCGAGATTCGGGTCACCCTGCATTGTCATGATCTTGTCGCTGGCGATGTTCGACGTCAGAATGATGATGGTGTTGGTAAAATCCACCGTCACCCCCTTGTTATCGGTCAGGCGCCCGTCGTCGAGCACCTGCAGCAACATGTTGAACACGTCCGGATGCGCTTTCTCGACCTCATCGAACAAGACGACACTGTACGGTTTCCGGCGCACGGCTTCCGTCAGCTGACCGCCTTCATCGTAGCCCACATACCCCGGAGGGGCACCGACCAGGCGCGATACCGCATGTTTCTCCATGTACTCGCTCATATCGAGACGGATCAAGGCGTCTTCGCTGTCGAATAGGAACTTCGCCAGGGTTTTTGCCGTCTGCGTTTTTCCGACGCCGGTCGGTCCGAGGAACATGAACGATCCGATCGGCCGGTCGCTGTCGGAGAGGCCTGCTTTGTTGCGCTTGATTGCCCGCGCCACCGCGTGCGTCGCCCGCTCCTGGCCCACAACATCATGATTGAGTTCATCCTCGATGTGCAGAATTTTCTCCCGCTCGCTCTGGAGCATCTTCGACACCGGGATGCCGGTCCAGCGGCTGACGATTCCCGCGATCGAGGCTTCGTCGACGCTGTTTTTCAACAGGGTCGTTCCGCTCGACTGCATCTCTTTCCACTTTTCCTGAAGCGCAGCTTCTTCTTCGTTGAGCTTCGGGATCTCGCCGTACTCGATCTCGGCCGCACGGTTGAAATCACCCTGCTGCTTGGCCATCTCCGCCTCGCGGCGCTTGGTTTCGATCTCGGCCTTGATGCTCGAGATACGTTCGAAAACCGCTTTCTCCTGCTCGTACTGCGATTCGAGTTTGCGCTTCTCCTCCTCCGCGTCGGCCAGCTCTTTCTCGATGTCGTCGAGACGCTTCTCATTGGCCGGGTTCTCGTCCATCTTCAACGCCTCTTTTTCGACCTGAAGCTCCTGAAT